>JBDNAO010000290.1:0-3187 GCA_039768375.1 Desulfobacterales bacterium
GATAATTCCAATATCCAGCGGTCGTTCATCGAGCGTTCTAACGCCCTTGGCGATTCTGCGATAAACATTTATAATCGGGTTGTGCCTGAGCGGATCCCATATACAGGCCATCCCCCCGGGCTTGAGAACCCGGTAAATCTCTCTGATACAGGCGGCGGCGCTGACATGATGGAGTAAATTTGCAGCGTATACGATGTCAAAGGTGTCCTCAGGAAAGTCGATAGCCATCGCGTCGATAATACGACCCGAGATTGAGACATCATAGGTTTCGGCTAACCTCAACGCTGCCTGAACCATGCCCGGTGAGTAATCGGCGGCGATGCAGTTCGCGCCCTTACGCGCAAAGTAGACGCTGTTTTCCCCTGCCCCGCATCCGAGATCTAAAATGTACTTACCGCGGACATCCCCAATCCGGGAGAGAATATAGCGATTTTCGGGGGCCGTGGCCCCTTCGAAGACGGCATCTACATTGATGGCGTCTACATTTATTGAAGCAGCCCATCGGTCGTGAAAATTCATTTCACGCTTTAAGCGGGGACCTTCAGTTCTCAAGCTCCCTCTCCTTTGTTCCCCTTAGAATGCTTCGCGACAAAATAATTTCCGGCAGGCCTGCAGACCGTCCTTCGAGGTGGTCGAGTTCCAGGTTGCGGACATCGTTGATCCAATACATCGGCGGATTTTGTCCTTGAATAAAAATTCGGCCCACGTATGATCCAACGATGGCGATGCTGAACAAAATTAAACCGGTAAAAAAGGTAATGAGCACAATAAGCGACGTCCAACCGGGTACGGTAATATTTAAAATAAAATGTTCTACCAGAGATTTGAAAATAAAAAGTAAACTGAATAACCACAGTACGATCGAGACAGCCGTGATGATCCGGATCGGCATATCGGTGAACCCCAGCAGCGCGTCAACAGAAAGCTTGAACATATTAAGAACCGTATACTTTGTCTTTCCTGCATACCGTGCATCGCGATCATAATCGATAATACATTGACGAAAGCCGACTTGAACGAATATTCCCCTCAGAAAACGGTGCGTCGACCGAAAAGCGTTCACAGCTTCTAACACAGGGCGGGTAAACGCTCTGAAATCTCCACAGTTTTCTATAATTGGCGTATTGGCAAACCACCGTAGAACCCGGTAAAAAATTCGCGCCGTTAAGATTTTAAAGACCGTTTCTCCGCTGCGGTGTTTGCGACGGGCATGAACAATGTTGAAACCCTCCTCAATTTTTTCGATCAATTTTACAATGAGCTCCGGCGGATCCTGTAAGTCGGCATCAATTGTCACGATCATATCTCCGGCCGAGACATCCATGCCGGCACTCAAAGCGACCTGATGGCCACGGTTCTGAGCCAAGTGAACGACTTTTACACAATTGTCATTCGCAGCGAAGCCGTTCAGTATCGCTGCGGTCATATCCGTACTGCCGTCATCGACATAAATGAATTCAAACTGTCTGTTGGGTTGGCAGTCGGCCAGAGCAACGGCACGCCGATGGAATTCATCGATCGTATTGGCTTCGTTGAAGCAGGGAATAACCACGGATATCTTCTTTACTCGCATAACCATCTCTTTTGGTTTGCAAAAATCGTCTGTTGATCGGCCTAACGCCGGTGCTCGGCAATCTTCATACGTCAACTTTTCTGGCTGTTATTATGGTTCGGTTTTGGAGATGTGATCGAATCTGTCATTTCGTGAAATGGCTTTAGCGAATCAAATCCTCGCATCATTTTTGTCGCTGTGCGGAGGCCGCCTTTCGCAGCAATATTTTGCGGGTTGAGCACAAGTGCTTTCCGAAAGTGCCGCACCGCAAGGGAAATTCGACCCGTATGGAGATAGGTAAGCCCCAGATTATAATGCGCCGCGTCATATCGCGGTTTAATCTGCAGGGCTCTGGTGTATTGGGCTATGGCCGCGGCATATTTTCCCTGAGACCTCAGAGCCGCCCCCAGGTTGTTGTGGGCCTCCGCATAAGCGGGAATGACCTGCAACGCCCTGCGGTAATAAGCGACAGCCGCGTTCGAATCCCCGTTTTTAGCCAAGGCAACACCCAGGTTATTGAGGGCCCTCGCATGACGGGGATTCAACTCAATGGCGGTGGTAAAGTGGGCGATAGCCTCTTGAGTTTGTCCCTGCCCGAGAAAAGTATTACCGAGGTTGTTGAGGGCGACCGGATTTGCTCCGGTCACACGAAGGGCATGCGAAAAGAGGGCCGTGCTGTTTTGCCAGTGTTTGACTTGCCACCAAGACGTGACAGTGAAAAAGCACAGTACTGCCCCAACGAGTGTTGCCAGGAACTGCTTTTGGACGCGCAGCCGTGAAATCAAATCCACCGATCCCCAGGCGATAATGATATATATGCCTATCAGAGGAATATAGGCCCAACGGTCTGCCATTGCCGGCCATAGGCCGGCCTGGATGATACCGATAACTGGGACCAGGGTGCCCAGATACCACAACCACCCAACAGTGAGATACGGTGTCTTGGTTGATAGGCGGATGATGGCCAGTGTCATTGCGGCAAGGATCAAACCGGCACCAGCCGATTGCCAGACAGCCAATTCTGTCGGAAAAGGATAATATACGGCTATATTTAGCGGCCAAATAAATTTTAAAAGGTATTGAATATAGGACATCGCGGCATTGCCGGCGCGCAAAGAGAGAGGCACCGTATCAAAAGATACCGTGGTTCTGGTCACGGACAATATCGAAATAAAAATTGATATGCCTGAAAGGAAGAGAAAAGGAACCTTTTCAGCGACAAGAAACCCAAAACCGGCCCGGCTGAAATCATCTCGTCCGTCTCGCACTCCAGATTCACCGGACTTAAATCGCTTGAGCGGCCAGAAATCGAATAGCAGGAGAACAAAAGGAAGAGTAATCAGCATCGGTTTGGACATCAGTCCCAGTATGAACACGGATAACGCGAGAAGATAAGTGAAAATTGTCGTTCTCTCGCAATAGACCAGATAAAGCCTTACCGTCAGAAACCAGAAGAACGTGCTGAGAAGATTCTTGCGCGCTGCAATCCAGGCCACAGATTCCACATTCAGGGGATGCACCGCAAAGAGTGCCGCCACGAAAGCACTACGCCAGAGGCTGCCGGTCATCTTCTTTAACAAGATAAATAATCCGAATGTATTTAAGAAATGTAGAAATACATTCATCATGAGATGA
>JBDNAO010000291.1:0-10736 GCA_039768375.1 Desulfobacterales bacterium
CAGCTGCCGGATATACACCAAGCGCCCGTTGGAGTGCCGGCTGCTCAAGTGCTGGGACACGACTGACATGGAGGAAATGACGGCAAGGGAATGCTTGACGCGACGCCACCTCCTGGAAGGCGTGGCCGGGCTCTGGGACCTGGTCGCGGAACACGAGGCGCGGTGCAGCTGCGAGATACTCGGTGAGATGATGGCGCATTTTAAAAAGGAGCAGCAGAAGAGGACGGAGAAGGCCATTGCCGAGATCCTCAACTACGATCGCCATTTGCGCCATCTGGTGGTTGAAAAGAGCCGGATCGACCCGGAAATCCTCGATTTCCTCTTCGGCCGCCCGTTGGAAAAGATCCTGGCGATGGTCTAATCTAACGAATCGATCAGCGTCCAGCGGACGGTTCCGGCGGTTTTGGCGGCAGAGGCAATGTGGTCGTCGAAATAAAAGTGCTCAACGGTCATTCTGCGGTGCTTGATTTGAACGACCAGGCTGTTTGCATCTGGAATCGCCACCACCCGGCAGCGGGAAAGACCTTCCAAACCGGTTCCATCCGCTTTCAGGACCGCTTCCTTCGCCGTCCAGTACCGGTGAAATCCTTCCCAAGAACGTGACCCGATCAGGGCCCATTCGTCGCTGTCGGCCACCTTGTCGAAAAGGGCCTCTGTTTTTCGCTGAACGATGGTTTCGATGTCGATTCCGACACGTCTGCGGGCCACAATGGCGCCGACATAGGCCGGTTTGTGGGTCAATGACCAGTAAACTCCCTTGACCGGCTGTGGACGGCCATCTCGGTCTTTGAGCGCTGCGCCGATTGTCAAATTGCTTTCGGCAGCCGAAATCTGAAGGGCCTTCCTGGCGTGACGGCTCAAAAAGGCCACCCGCTCACGCGGCGGAAGGGTTCTGGCGGTTTCCGGAACGGAGAGGATCACGGCTCTGAGCTCAGGACTCTTGCTCATTTTTCCTCCGCCGCTGTAACGGGCATTATGGGTATCATATCAAGCGGGGCCACCGGTTTTGTCCCCCTGTTTCAGGTTGCGTTTAATCTCGAGAGCTGCGCCGTAGACGATCTTTCGCGGCAGCCCGGTCTCTCGAACCACCTCCCTGACCAACTCCGACAGGATCACCCTCTTTTGTTTCAAGCGGTTTGTCAATTTTTCATGAAGAACGGAGGTCGCTTCCACCGTGTCGGGCGGACTGCCGGACACAACGAGAGTGCACTCGCCTTTGATATCGGACCGTTCTTTCAGGAGCGCGATCAACTCGGACAGGCGGCCCCGCAGGAACTCCTCGTGGAGCTTGGTCATTTCGCGTCCCAAAACGGCCGACCGATCGCCCATCACGGCCAGGAGGTCATCGAGCAGGCGCGAAATCCGTTTCGGCGACTCGTAGAATATCATGGTGCGGGGCATGTTGCGCAGTGATGTCAGCTGATCGGTGCGCCGGCCTTGCTTGCGGGGCAAGAAACCGATGAAAACAAAGGAGTCGGTTGGCAGGCCGGAAACACTGAGTGCGGCGATGGCGGCCGAGACGCCTGGAACGGGAGATACAGGGATGTTGCGCGCAACGGCGCTTTCGACCAACCGGAATCCCGGGTCGGAGATCGAAGGGGTTCCGGCATTGGAAACGACGGCCACCGAGAATCCGGCTTCCAGCTTCTCGAGCAGCAGCGGCGTGCGTTTCTCTTCGTTATGCTCGTGGTAGGATATGAAACGGCCCTTGGGGTTGCGGCCTTTCAAAAGCCGACCGGTATGGCGGGTGTCTTCCGCGGCGATGAAGTCGACGGCCAGCAGGACGTCCAGGGCTCTCAGAGTGATGTCGCGGAGATTGCCGATTGGCGTTGCCAAGACGTAAAGCGTTCCTTTGGCTGCGGCGCTTCTATTCGTAAGCAAGTTCGAACGCATTCTTTACCAATTCGATTTGTGGTGCGGCGTTGGCGGAATGGATGGCGACCACATCGAAGCGGGCCTTGACCCGGCTCTGGGCGGTGGATTTGAGATAGTGCAGGGCGACCATGGAGATCTTGCGTTGTTTTCGGGGCGTGACCGCGCTTTTGGGGTTTCCGTAACGCCAGGAGGTGCGGGCCTTGACCTCCACGAATACCAGGGTGTCACGGTCTTTGGCGATGATGTCAATCTCCCCGAGCACGGTTCGATAGTTCTGTTCGAGGATGCGGTAGCCCTTTTTACGCAGAAACCGGGCGGCAATCGTTTCACCGGTCTTTCCGAACTGTTGTCTTCGATCAACCATCGTCGGCCGTCAGCGGCAATTGTCGCGCTTTGGGTGGCCCTAAGAATTCCTTGACACCCTTGAAACTGCGCCGGTGAATGGGGCAGCAACCGTGTCGGCCAATCGCCTCGCGATGGGCGTGGGTGGCATACCCCTTGTGACCGACGAAACCGTAGTGCGGATAATCCTGATCGTAACGGCTCATCATGCGGTCGCGGGTGACCTTGGCCACGATCGATGCCGCGGCTATCGACAGGCTCAATGCATCACCCTTGACAATTGTTTGCTGGGCCAAGGCAAGCGGAATCGGGACGTTGCCGTCTACAAGCAGGCAGTCCGGCGCTGGGTCGAGGTTTGAAGCGGCCATGGCCATTGCCAGGAGGGAGGCCCGCAGAATGTTGATGCGATCGATTTCAAGGGCATCGACGATTCCGATACCGACGGCCACCGCTTGGGAGTAAATCAGTTCGTAGAGCCTGTCGCGCTGGACCGGCGACAGTTGTTTGGAGTCGTTGACTTCTGCGGACGGAAATCGATCCGGAAGGATTACGGCCGCGGCCACGACCGGTCCGGCCAGCGGGCCGCGACCGGCTTCGTCGATACCCGCAATCGTCAAATAGCCGTCGTCCCGAGCCTTCTTTTCATAGATCCAGAGGTCCGTTTTCGCCGAGCGGGCCGGTGCGACCCCATCGGCAGCAGCACCATCGATTCGATCGAAACACGACAATTTGGCGACCGGCCGGCGATATATGCTGTCGGCGCACTTTGCAATCGTGGGCCGGTTCCCCTTAATCGAAGGCATGATTCCCTCGCGCGAATTCCTGCGGCGCCCACTTGGGGTTCATGAAAAAAAATATATTTGCTATTCGCTGTGCGAGGGGCGCTAAAAACGGCGCTCCTTCAGCCGCGCCGCTTTGCCTCTGAGTTTGCGTAGGTAGTATATTTTGGCCCGACGCACCCGGCCTTTGGTGATGATCTCGAGCCTTTCGATGACGGGCGAGTGCAGCGGAAAAATCCGTTCGACGCCTACGCCGTAGGATACCTTTCGCACCGTGAAAGAGGCACCGGCCATCCCCTTGCGCTTGCTGATGATAACTCCCTGGAATACCTGGATCCGCTCCTTTTCACCTTCCTTGATTTTAACATGTACCTTGACCGTATCACCGGGCGCAAAGTCCGGCAGGTCAAGCCGCATCATTTCCCTTTCCAGCTGTTTTATCTTCTCCATTAGACCTCCAGAAATCCTGATATAGTAAACGTTTAGTTCGAATATAGAATTTTCATGCACCGTGGCGGCCCGTAGGATTATGACCGTTCAGTAATAAAATAGAAACTCGAAACTTGAAACTCAAAACCCGGGACCTGTAACCCTTAAACCTGTGGTGGCATCTCCGCTCATCCGGGTTTCGGCGCGTCATCTTATGGCATTGTGGCGGCCTTGATAAAAAATCGATGAAATCCTTTATCTGACACAACTGACCTAACCGACTCAACTGACACAACCGGTCCCTTGCCCTATCGGCCCAGGAGCCGATCCAGGACGACCGTTGCCGCCGAACGCACCGACAAATGATTGTAGCTGGTGGGTCCCTTCACCGGCGCAAGGGCGAAATCCGCAGCTGAAATCAGTGTTTCAGTCAATCCCCAGGCCGTTCCGAAGACCAGCAGGTAAGGGGGCCCCTCACAGATCATGCGGCGCAGCGTCTCAAAACCAATCACCGGTCTCTGGTTTCTGGCGCTGGTCACAACCGTGCGCGGCAGCGCTGCGCTCCCGATATCGCCGCGGATGTCCGCCATCACGTCGTCCAGATTTTCTTTGATTCGGACCAGTTCCAAAGCACGGCGCCGCTGCGGGTTGTAGGTTGCGCCCGCCCCGGTTGTCCAGTGGGATATCAACCGGCGTATCAGGGTGACTTGATCCACCAGCGGGGTGACTAAGTAAAACCCACGGAGTCCGTATGTCGCAGCGGCACGGGCGATATCATGCACGTCCAAATTGGTGACAGCCGAGGCAATGACATCGCCGTGCTTATTGATCACCGGATAGTGGACCAGGGCCAGATAGAGATTGGGAGTTGACGATCCGTTCAATATCGGCACACCACTTTTTCAAAACCTCTATTTCCCGCCGGCTCAAGTTCCGTTTTTCGAGCAAATCCTTCCGTTTGAGAAAGGTGCGGATTATGGCCGACTCAAAGCGCCAGTTTTCGATGGCCGCGTGATGACCCGACAGCAGAACGGCGGGTGGTTCCCGGCCTTCGAAAAACGGCGGCCGGGTATAGTGCGCGTGTTCCAGTAGATCGCCGGCAAATGAATCCTTTTCGGCCGCATCTTCGGCGCCTAGTGCGTCGGGCAGCAGACGTGTAACGGCATCGATGACGGTCATCGCCGGCAGTTCACCGCCGGTGAGCACAAAATCTCCGATTGAGATTTCGAAATCGATGTAATCCTGATTGATTCTCTCGTCGATTCCCTCATAGCGGCCGCAGACGAATATCAACCCGTTCAAAGTCGCCAGCTCCCGGGCGGTCCTTTGATCAAACACCCTTCCCTGAGGCGTCAGTAGAACCGTGGCCGCCGTCGGAGCGGCCTCTTTCGCGGCCCGGACGGCAGCCGCCAGTGGCTCGGGTTTCATTACCATCCCGCTGCCGCCTCCGTAAGGCCGGTCATCGGTGACCTGATGTTTGTCGGTCGTAAACTCCCTGATGTTGACAGCGTCAAGGGATATGATCTTCCGTTCGATCGCCCGTCTGATGATTCCGTGAGCCTGAAAGGAGGTGAACAGATCGGGAAAGATTGTCAGAACAGTAAAATCCATGCGACGATCTAAATAAGCCCTTCCGGCAGATCCACAAGCATCCGGCTCTCTGCAAGATTCACCTCGACGACAACAGAGGCCAGGGCCGGTATAAGTATCTCCTCTTTCTTACTGTCCTCCGGCTTTCTGACAACGTAAACATCGTTGCTTCCGGTCGGCATGACGGCTTCCAACCGTCCGAGAAAGCGGCCCTCGATCGTAAAAACCGAAAGCCCGATGAGATCGTGCCAGTAATAGGTGCCGGCAGGCAGTACCGGCAAATTCAACTTTTCGATCATGATTTCGCAGCCGATCAGCTTGTCGGCGTGGCTGCGGTCGGTGATGCCTTTTAACGCCAGCAACACGGTCCGGGCGTGTGGTTTGGCCCAGTCGATTTCGTAACTTAGCAGGACCCCGTCGGCGGTTTTAATAAAAATGTTGCGGCCGGCACCGAAGATCTCGCCACACTCTCCGTAACAATGGACCTTGCAGGTCCCATGCAGTCCATGGACGCCGACGATTTTTGCAATTGGAATGGCGCCGCAGATCTTCACGAAACTACTCGAGGATCTCCAATACCGTGCGTTTTTTAATTTTGGCGGATGCAGCGCTCAGGATCGTCCGCATGGCCCGCGCCGTTCGTCCCTGTTTTCCGATGACTTTCCCTAAATCCTCTTTCGCGACTTTGAGTTCCAGAACGGATGTCTGGTTGCCTTGTATCTCTGAGACAGACACCTGTTCCGGATTGTCAACCAGAGCTTGCGCAATGTAGCAGATCAGATCTTTCATAGCCCCATCTCCTTTGTCGGCGGTTGAGAATAAAGGGGTTTCACCTCACAGGTTGATACCAACGCTAGGGTGACACGGTAAAAAAACCTTTTTTCTTCAATATCGTTTTTACGGTTGCGGACGGAGTGGCACCTTTTTCCATCCAGTGCTTGATCCGTTCAGTCTTGACCGTGACCTCCTCGGGGTCGAGCAACGGATTGTAGGTGCCGAGATTCTCGAGAAATTTTCCGTCCCGGGGTGCTTCGCTGTCTGCCGCCACAATACGATAAAAAGGTCTTTTCTTCGCGCCGTGCCGGGCCAATCTGATTCTAACTGCCATCGTGTTCTCCTTCAAAAGGGCAACATACCGCGGGAGAAACCGCGCATGCCGCTTTTATTGAGCTTTTTCATCATTTTCATAACCTGGGAGTAATTCTTTAAAAGACGGTTGACGTCCTGTATGCTCGTGCCGCTGCCGCCGGCGATCCGTTTGCGGCGGCTGCCGTTGATGACGGCGTGCCGGCGACGCTCTTCGGGGGTCATGGAATTGATGATGGCTTCGATCCTCACCAATTCCCGGTCGTCGACCTTGAGATTCTTGAGCTGTTTGCTGCCGCCGACCCCGGGGATCATCTTCAACAGATCCGACAGAGAGCCCATCTTGCGGATTTGAACCATCTGGTCCCGAAAGTCCTCCAACGTGAACTGACTTTTTCTCAGTTTCCGTTCGAGCTCGACCGCCTTTTTTTCATCTACCGTGGACTGCGCTTTTTCGATCAGCGTCAGGACGTCTCCCATCCCCAGAATGGTCGACGCCATCCGTTCCGGATGAAACGGTTCCAGCTGGTCGAGCTTTTCGCCGACACCGATGAACTTGATCGGCTTGTCGGTAACGGCCTTGATCGAAAGGGCGGCGCCCCCCCGGGCGTCGCCGTCGGTTTTGGTTAGAATCACACCACCGATGCCCAGGGCTTCGTCGAACGCTTTGGCGATGTTCACCGCATCCTGGCCGGTCATCGCGTCGGCCACCAGGAGAATGTCGGACGGATCGACGGCCTCGCGGATCGACTTGAGTTCGTCCATCAGAGCGGCTTCGATGTGCAGCCGTCCAGCCGTATCGAGCAAAAGCGTGTCGCAGCCTTCCCTGGCCGCTGCCGTGCGGGCATCCTGGCAGATCCGGATCGGCTCCATGTCGCTTGTGGACGCAAATACCGGTACCGACAACTGGTCGCCCAGTTTTTTCAACTGTTCGATAGCGGCCGGTCGATAGATGTCCGCCGGCACCAGGTAAGGTTTTTTACCGATTTTGCGCAGGTGGATGGCCAGTTTGCCGGCCGTGGTGGTTTTGCCGGAGCCCTGCAACCCCACCAGCATAATCGCCACCGGCTGGGTCCCCGCGAGATTCAAGGATTCGTTGCGGGCTCCCATCAGGGACGTCAGTTCGTCGAAAACGATTTTGACGACCTGCTGGCCGGGGGTCAGGCTCGACAGAACTTCCCGGCCCAGGGCGCGCTCCTTGATGTCGGCGATAAACTTCTTGGCGACGCGGTAATGGACATCCGCTTCGAGGAGGGCCAGGCGGACTTCCCGCAACCCTTCCTCGATATTCTTCTCCGTCAGCTTGCCGTGTCCCTTGAGCTTTTTAAAAACCGCGTTCAGCTTGTCGCTCAGGTTGTCAAACATGATCGTCGGCGCACTCGCTCGGTAAAATCAAAAACCTTGAAATTAGTATGAAAAAAATGCTATGTCAAGCGAATTGTCACCCCTTCGGAGAGCAATTTTGGGGCTTCCATGAGGACTGACTTCACCTTTAGCTTAACCACGAGACAATTGCAAATAAAATGATCGGTAAACCGGATATCAAGGACTTGAGCCTCGGGCAGCTGCAGGAGTGGCTTGCTCAGAAAGGAATTGCGGCCTATCGCGGCGGTCAGATCCTGCGCTGGATCTACGGGCGCCAGGTGGACAGCTTCGAGCAGATGACGGATCTGAGTAAAACCGATCGCGAAAAACTGGAGAACCAATTTGAGATCGGTCGCCTGACAATGCAGCAGGTAGAAGTCTCGCGCGACGGGTCCCGAAAGTACCTGTTTGGGCTCAGCGACGGCCAACGGATCGAAAGTGTGCTCATCCCCGAGCGCGGCCACCATACGCTTTGCATCTCGACTCAGGTCGGTTGCGCCCTTGGATGTCGCTTCTGTCTGACCGGCAAGGGGGGATTCGTGCGCAACCTCGGCCAGGGTGACATCATCGCGCAGGTGCGCGACATCCAGAAGGAGCTTTCCAAACCGGCGCTTCTAACCAACATCGTTCTGATGGGCATGGGCGAGCCCTTGGCCAATTACGCCAATGTGACCGCGGCCTTGAACACCCTCACCGACAACGGACTCGGATTCCGCTTTGCCGGTCGACGCGTGACCCTTTCAACTGCCGGGCTGGCGCCGCGACTGATGCAATTCGGGCGGGACACGACCGCCAATATCGCTATTTCCCTGAATGCGACCGACAACCGCACCCGCGATTTCCTGATGCCGATCAACAAAACCTATCCGATCGAAAACCTGCTGGCGGCCTGCCGCCATTATCCACTGAGGCCTCACCGGCGGATCACCTTCGAATATATTCTCATCAAAGGCGTCAACGACAGTGAAGCCGATGCGCGCCGTCTGGCCGTCCTTCTCAGTCAGGTGAAGGCCAAGATTAACCTGATCCCCTTCAATCCTTACCCGGACAGTGAATTCGAGCGGCCGGAGGAAGCGGTCATCGAGCGCTTTCAGCAGATCCTGCTGGACAAACACTACACGGTGATGGTCAGGTGCAGCAAAGGAGGGGACATTTCGGCGGCGTGCGGGCAATTGCGAGCGGCTATGGATGGATGAGAGGTGAAGCGCCATGTGGCAAGAGTGCTGAGTCTGGGATGGAAGCATTAAGGAAAGAATGCGATCCATCACCCCTCATAGGAAACTTAACGGTACTATACCCAATAGAAAAGTAATCTTTAGAGATACTATCCCGTGTATTGAGGTATTCAGAAATGTCAAATTCCAAGCACAAAATTCCAAGGAAATCCCAAACTTCAATATCCAATATTTAGATTAAAAATTTGCGGACATCCGAAGGCGGCAGGCCGAGGACGCGGATGGTTTCATGGGTTCCGGCGGATGTGACGGCGGCCTCAACCGGTGTGAAAGCCGGGGCCCGACTGTAACCGGCGCAGATGGAAGCGGCTAACGTAATGACGTCTTTACTGCTGCCGCCGGGGACAAGGGCGATGGGACCAGGAAATTTTTTAAGCCTGATCACCATGTCTGTTTTCGGGTCGTGATGTCGAAGCAGGTTGTCGTTGTCGGTCTGATCACGGCCCACGATCAATTTCGCGCGGCCCTTGAGTCGAAAATGGCGTCCATATCGGAGCAGATTCAGCTCGTTTTCGCTGCAGCTCTCCTGGTGCTGAAACAGGTCCCTGAGCCGCTTGGAAAACCCTTCGTCGGTCAGCAGGCAACCTCCGGCCGGGGCCGGATATTCGGTGAGGCCGAAGTCTTCGGCCAGCTGTATCTGGCGTTTGCGGGACCGGCCGGCGATGTCGAGCAATTGCGTCCGGTCGACAAGACCGTTTTTTTCCACCGCGGTTTCCGGCAGGAGCTTCGCACTGAGCGGCCGCAGGATGTCGCCGTCACAGCCCGAATTCTTCTCGACATAGCGCAGAGACGGCTTGGTCTGCGACATGGGGCGTTGCCCGACGACCTCGCCGCTGAATAGAAAGTCGAACCCTCTTTCCCGCTTGATTTCGGCCGCTTTTCTGAACATCAAGGCGTGGCAGTCGAGACACGGGTTCATGTTCTGTCCGTATCCACAATGCGGATTGCGAAGCATGGCGACGTATTCGTCGGTGATGTTATCGACCCTCAACGGGATGCCCGTTAATTTGGCGGCACGACGCGCGTTGGCGGCCGAAAAAAATGGGGTTTCGAAGGTGACCCACTCCACTGAGATGCCCTGTTTGCGCAGCACGAGCCCGGCCAGCGTGCTGTCGAGGCCACCGGAGCAAAGTCCTAAAGCCCGTGTGGGTTTGGCTGGGGCGGTCATATCGTGATCCTCTGGGTCCCGTCTCTTTAAAGCGGCGTCATTGGAATGATAACCGGAATTGTCGGATGAAAGACACAAGCAAGATAAAAGCACGCGCCGCTAAGATACGTAAAATCTTACGGTCCCTTTATCCCGAAGTCAAGCCTCAGCTCCACTTTCGCAACCCGTTCGAATTGTTGCTGGCCACCATCCTGTCCTCGCAGTGCACGGACAAGCAGGTCAACCGTGTCACACCCAAGCTCTTTCACCAGTTTAAGAGCCCGCAGGATTTTGCGCGTGCCTCCCTCGAGGAAATCGAGGCGCTGATACGCTCCACCGGTTTCTACCGCAACAAGGCCAAAAACATCAAGGCCTGCTGTCGGGTTCTAATGGAAACCCACGGCGGCCGGGTGCCGAACCGCCTGGACGAGCTGGTCGAGCTGCCCGGTGTCGGCCGCAAAACCGCCAACGTGGTCCTGGGGGCCGTCTTCGAAAGGCCTGGTATCGTCGTGGATACGCATGTGAAACGGGTTTCACGGCGCTTGGGGTTCACCGAAAACAGCGATCCGGTCAAAATCGAGTTTGACCTGATGGCGATCATTCCCCGCAAGGACTGGAGCGATTTTTCCCTTCGGTTGATTTTCTTCGGCCGGCAAACCTGCACGGGGCGCAAGCCGAAGTGTCCCGTCTGTCTCCTCGACCCTCTCTGCCCCTATCCGGGCAAGACGATTTCCACCCATAAATAGCTCATTCTCTCACCTAAAGGTTATTTAAGGTTGTTATAAGTTATCTAAAGAATTTTTTAGGAATACTATTGACAGAGGATAACGGAAATACATATATCCGACTCCTAAAGAGGGCATTTTAGAGACGGAAAACGATGAAAAA
>JBDNAO010000292.1:0-12026 GCA_039768375.1 Desulfobacterales bacterium
CAAAGCGAAACCATCCTTCGAAATTCTCGGTCTTTAGATCACGTCTTCACCGTGATTCGCTTGTTTATAAATCGATGAAGCGTAGCGTCAACAATATTGGACGTTCGACGTTGGGCGTTCGATGTTCTACGTTCAATATAATTACTGTTCCGACCGCGTGAAGTTTCATATGAGGGCAAACCCGTCCGCCTAAAATAATGCCAAATACCAAAATACAAATTAGGTTATACAATATTGACTTCTTCGTTAAATTTTCCCAATTGACGCAGGCCGTCGGCCGTGACGACGTGGGTGTTTTCGATGCCGACCACACCGACTCCCGGAAAGATCAGTTTCGGTTCGAGAGCCACGATCATGTTCTGCTGAAACTCCAGCCGCTGCCCCTGGGACAGAAAAGGGTATTCATCCAGTTCGATGCCGATCCCGTGACCGATGAAACGGATGCGGCGGTCACCCACACCCATGAAGTTGTCGGCGTACCCCAATTCGGTCGCCATGGCGACCGCCATAGCGTAAACATCGCCGGTTCGAACCCCCGGTTTGGCCTCTTTCTTGACCATCGACTGCACGGCCAACATGGCCTGGTGCGCCTGAAGCAGTTCATCCGGCAACCCCTCGATGGCGAATATGCGCGTGTGGTCGGACAAGTAGCCCTGGTGGGCGAAGACATAGTCGAACAGAATCGGTTCGCGGCGCTGGATCGGCCGGAAACCCGGTCCCTGGGCCACGGCCGGGCTCACCGCCGCGCCGCCGGTGGGAGAGGCCAGGTAGCTGGGCACGGCGGCCGCCGGTCCGGCCATCAGATGTCCGTAAAACAGTTCACTGCCCCAAAGACGCATCCGGATGATCCCCTGGTGTCCCAGGCGGCGGGCCCGGGCTTCGATCAAGCCGGCCAGCTCGATTTCAGTGATCCCTTCCCGCAGATACTCCTTCACGCTGTCGGCGACCTGGTCCGAATATCCGGCTGCGGCGGTGATCAGGCCGATTTCATGATCGGATTTAATCGCCCTGATCAGGCGGACAACGGTCGAGATGTCAGAAATTTCGGCCCCGGAGAAAATGTCGCGGTAGCCGAGGTAGAGGTTGGCGGGCAGGACATCGAGTTCGAGACCCAAACGGCGGGGGAGGGTGTAGCCGTTGCGGCGCAGCAATTCCGGCAGTTCCTGCGGCCGGGATATGGGGACAATCTTTCGAAGCGGCGATTCGGCCGTGGCCCGCTCAATGTCTTTGCGGACCATCAGCAGCGGTTCGCCGTCGACCGGCACGAAGAGATGGGCCTGCTGGATGGTGCCGGTAAAGTAAAACAGGTCCGAGTTTTGAAGGATCAGCGCTGCATCGATTCCGGCCTTGACCAGCCGCTGCTTGAGATGGTTGATTCTGGTTTCGATTTCGCTGGGTGGTGTCGATAGTGTCATCAGGCGCCTCGATTTTTAACTCAATGCCGTTTATTTAAGGACAATAATTCCCCTCTTTGGAAAAGGGGGGCCAGGGGGGATTTCTTGCCAGTGTTTGAAAATCCCCCTAAATCCCCCTTTTTCAAAGGGGGACTTTCTATGGCATTCCTTAAGTTAATGACATTGCGTATTAACTTCCGGCCCGTCTTTGTCGATTTTCATGAATGGTTATGAATCATGAGGGATCCCTATGGATCATCGTCAGGGACCATGCGAACCGAGCTGTCGTCGTCGATTTTCCAGCAGCGGACGAGATGATCCGGGGCGACCGGCCGCAGCGGAAGATCCGCCTGCCGGCAGGCGGCGTCGCCCTTCGGACAAAAGTCCTGAAAAACGCAGCCTTCGGGCGGCGGTCCCGGCACACCGCCACCATCTTTCAGGTGAAGGTCCGCTTTTTGGTCGCGGTCGACATCCGGTATGGCCGCCAGCAGCGTTTGCGTGTAAGGGTGCTGCGGGTGGGCATAGAGTTCTTCGGCCGGTGCATACTCCATGATATAGCCTTTGTTCATAACGGCTACCTGATTGCACAGGTACCCCACCACGTTCAGGTCGTGCGAAATGAAGAGGTAACTCAATCCGAGACGGTCCTGCAAGTCTTTCAACAAATTAATCACTTGGGCCTGAATGGAAACATCCAGGGCCGAAATCGGTTCGTCGCAGATGATCAGGGAAGGATCGACGCTTAGTGCCCGGGCAATTCCGATCCGCTGTCGTTGGCCGCCGCTGAACTCATGCGGGTAGCGCCCGGCACTCTCCGGCGACATGCCGACCATCTCCAGCAGCTCTGCGAGGCGGTCTTTGCGCCGCGTCCCGCGGGGGACTCCGACGATACGCAGCCCCTCTTCGATCGACTGCCCGACCGTCATGCGGGGATTGAGAGATCCGTAAGGATCCTGAAAGACAATCTGCATCTGCTTGCGGTAGGGCTTCAGCTCTTTTTCCGTCAGCCGGCTGATATCATCTTGCTGAAAGAAAATCAGGCCGTCATCCGGACGCAATAGCCGCATGATCATGCGGGCGACAGTGGATTTGCCGCAGCCGCTTTCTCCCACCAGGCCGAGGGTTTGGCCCTTCCGGATCTTGAAATCGACCCCGTTGACGGCCTTTATCCATCCGCTGACCCGCAGAAAAAAACCGGAGCGGACCGGAAAATGCTTTTTCAGATCGCGGACCTCGAGGATGATGTTGTCTTCTGGGTTCGGGTTCATTGGCTTGATATCAACTCATCGGGTCACTTACGGTCGCGTGCGAAAAGGACCGGGCAGCGGGCCTGGTGGCCGCTGCTGTAATCGCACATTTGAGGAACCTGCTCCCGGCAGCTTTGTACGGCGTGGGGGCAGCGCGGGTGAAAAGGACATCCCGGCGGTTTGTGGGCCGGGTCGGGGACCGCGCCGGGGATGCTGTAGAGCCGCCGTCCTCTTTTGGCGCGCGTGGGCAGTGACGCCAGCAATCCCTGGGTGTAAGGATGCTTCGCATCACCAAAGATGTGCCCGGTTTTACCTTGCTCGGCAATGATGCCCGCATACATGACGTAGACCCTATCGGCCACGGCCGATACGACCCCGAGGTCGTGGGTAATGTAAAGGACCGACATTCGGTGTTTCTGCTGCAGGGTGCCGAACAGCTTCAAGATCTGGTCCTGAACGGTGACATCCAGCGCCGTGGTCGGCTCGTCGGCGATCACCAGTTCCGGGTTGCAGGCCAGGGCCATGGCGATCATGACTCTCTGGCGCTGTCCGCCGCTGAGTTCGTGCGGATAGGCATTGAGGCGTTCTTCCGCAGAGGGGATCCCCACATCGGTCAAAAGCTGGACACAACGACGGTGCAGGGCATCCTCGTCTATTTTCTTGTGGATCCGAATGGCCTCTCCGATCTGGTCGCCGATTTTGAAAACCGGATTGAGGGAGGTGAGTGGTTCCTGGAAAACCATGGCGATGCGATTGCCTCGAATATGCTGCAGGTTTTCCTCTTCCAGTTGCAGCAGGTCCTCGCCGGCGAACAGGATGTGACCCCCCGCAATTTCGCCCGGCGGCTGGTTGATGAGACCGAGAATGCTGAGGGCCGAGACGGTCTTGCCGCACCCGGACTCGCCCACCAGGCAGACGGTTTCCTCACGTCCCACCTCGAAATCGACGCCGTCTACGGCTTTCGCCAAGCTGTTTTCGGCGCCGTGAAAGTGGACCTTGAGGTTCTCGACCGCTAGAAGGATCTCTTTGTTACTCATTAGTTAGTTGAACCGGTTGGGCCGGGTTGGTCAGTTAAGTCGGTTGGCCGCCGCATGTTATTTCATTAATTAGAACGGTTTTAACGATTCGGTATCGCATTTAATTTGATTCCTCCGATCAACAGTAGCGTGTCACCAAGCACATCTCAAGCAAGTTAAACCGGCTCAACCGGCTAACGGGCCCAACCGGCCAAACCGATTTCACCGCTCCCGCAGTCGCGGGTTCAGCGCGTCGCGCAAGCCTTCCCCGAAGAGGTTGAACGCCAGTACGACCACGAGGATGGTGATGCCCGGTATAAACGTGAGCCAGGGGGCGTCGAAGATAAAGTTCTGACCGTCCGACAGGATGTTGCCCCAGGTGGCATTCGGCGGCGGAACGCCGAAGCCGAGAAAGCTCAGACCGGCTTCGGTCAGGATGGCCGAGGCAATGCCGAGGGTGGCCGACACCAGGACCGGTGCGACGGCGTTGGGCATCATGTGACGAAAAATGATCCTCAGATTGCCGACGCCCAGGGCGCGCACGGCAGCGACGAAGTCCTGTTCGCGCAGGGCGAGAAATTCGGCGCGGACGAAACGGGTGGTGCCCATCCAACTGGTCAGACCGATGACGATCATGATGTTGTAAATACTGGCCGGCAAGAGGGCCACCACCGTGAGAATTAAAAAGAACGTCGGGAAGCAGAGCATGATGTCCACCAGCCGCATAATCAGCGTGTCGATGGTAAGGGTCTTGAAGTTGAGCAGCCCCGTTGCGGGCGCGGATTTGTGCCCCTGTCCCGTGAGGCTCCGGCCGAAAAACAGCCAAAGAGCGAAGATGCCGCCCAAGAAGAGCAGTGTCGCCCCCCAGAGGGGCCTAATGGCAAGCAGGACGGCACCGGCCAGCAGCATGGCCGCAACTATGCCGTGATCCAGCCGGACGTGGTTCTGACCGAAATATCCGGCGATACCCCCGAGAAAAATGCCGATGACGACCGATATGCCGACGGCCACGAAACCGACGGTCAGAGACACCCAGGCGCCCTGGAGCATGCGGGCGAAAACGTCCCGACCCAGCTCATCGGTGCCGAGCAGGTAGACCCCGAAGGCCGGAACCTCATCGGGCTGCAGCGATTCCAGGTTCGGTTTTGATAAGGGTGGGCGCAGTTTCTCCTGGAGCCGGATGAGTGACGGATTGAGAACCGGTTTGTTGCCGGAGGTCAGCAGCAAGCCGACTACAGCGGCCGCAAAAAACAACAGAAAAAACACCATCCCGATCACCGCCAGGCGGTTTTGCTTGAAGATCGTCCAGAACTGTTGCCAGAGGCTGCGCCTGGGAGTCAAGGGGCGTTCGAGACTGTTTTCCGGCGCAGGCGGCACCGGATGCTGGTTTTGCATCACAACCGAATCCTCGGGTCGACCACCATGTACAGAAGGTCGGATATAAAGGTCCCGATCAGCACCAAGACCGCGGATATGAAATTGACGGTCAGAATGACCGGGTAATCTCTGGCCAGGATCGCCTCATAGGCCATCCGGCCCATACCCGGCCAGGAGAAAATCGATTCGATGATGACCGAGCCGCCGATCAGTCCCGGCAGGATCAGTCCGAACATCGTCACGAATGGCAGCAGGGCGTTGCGCAGGGCGTGCCGGTAATTGACGTCGTCGGGCGGCAGACCTTTAGCCCTGGCCGTGCGGATGTAGTCCTGGCCTCCGACCTCCAGCATCTGGCTGCGGACGTAGCGTGACAGAACGGCGATTCCGCCGGTGGCGCCGAGGATCGAGGGCAGCAACAGATGCCAGATCCGGTCCATGATCATGTGCACCGGGGAGCTGCCACCCATCCCAAAGGTCTGCATGCCGATCACCGGCACCTGGAAATGCATCACCACCAGGATGATGAGAAGATAGGCGAAGAAAAAACCGGGGATGGAGATCAAGAAATAGGCCACAAACGTGGACCCCTGGTCGAACAGACTGCCGCGGCGGATGGCCGCACGGATTCCTACCGGGAAAGACAGCGTCCAGGTCAGGAGGGTGCCGACCACGAAAAGGGGCAGGCTGTTGAGGAAGCGATCCCAGATTTTTTTGAGAACCGACTGGTTGTCTTTCCACGAAACGGTCTTGCCTGTGAAAAGATCTTTGTAGAACAGCAGATATTGCACATACAGCGGTTTGTCCAGGTGAAACTGCTGGCGAAACCGCTCCACCATTTCGGGGGTGAATTTGGGGTTCATCGGGTCGACCTGGCTGGGCTCTCCGGGTGCCAGGTGAATAATCAAGAAGGACACCACCGACACGAAAAACAGGGTGACGATTTTCTGGATGACGCTGCGCCCGATAAACGAGATCATGTCGTATGGTTATCCTTCGGCATTAAATACAGGAACTTCAGATAATTTAATCCATTTATTAAAGTAAAACATGAAATTACCAGTTTTGGTCGGTGTGATTTTTTCATAGACTGTTTGACCGTCGTCATCAACTGTCTTGATGACGATGCGTTTGTCCAGCACGGCCGTCCATTTACCGACGTACAAAAAGGTGTACGGCTGTTCCGCGGCGATGATCTCGTGCAGTCGATGACAATCGGCCACCAGCTTTTGGTGGTTGTATTCCTGTCGTATCTTGATGATCAAATCGTCCGCCGCCTTGTTCTTGAAGGCGACGAAATTGAGGAGGTTCGGTTTGGTCTGGCTGGAATGCCAGATCTGGTAGAGGTCCGGATCGATGCCCATTGACCAGCCCAGCACGATGGCATCGAAGTCGAGCTTGTTGACCCGTTCCTGGATGAACACCGACCACTCCAACAGGTCGGTGCTGACATCGATACCGATCTGCTTCCAGGCGTCCTGGGCAATGGCCAGGATGGACCTGCGGATGTTGTTGCCGCTGTTGGTGATCAGGGTGAAGGACAGACGTTTGCCGTCTTTTTCCAGCCAGCCTTGGGCGTTGCGGTTCCAGCCCGCTTCCGCCAGCAGTCGCAGCGCTCCCTGCGGGTCGTAAGGGACCGGCGGGATCGTGTTGTCGTAGTAATCGGTCTGCTTCGGAAAGGGTCCGGTGATGCGCTCTCCCTGGCCGTAGAGCACAAATTTGATGATCTTCTCGACGTCGATGGCCATACCCAGGGCCAGGCGCACCCTGCGGTCGTTGAAGGGTTCACGGCGCATGTTGTAGCCGATGTAGGTGTAGCCGAAGGAGAGTCCCGAAAAGTTTTGAAAGCGGGAATCGGCTCGCAGACGCGCTACCTGGAAGGGCTGGACCGAATAGTTGTCGACGGTGCCCGCGTAAAATTCCATCTCCTGCGTGAGAACGTTGGGGATGATCCGATAGGCAAAGGTCTCATAATTGGGGGGACCGTCCCAGTATTCCTGAAAACGATCCAGAAGAATGTATTGATCCGACTGCCACTCTTTGAATTTGAAGGGACCGCAACCGATCGGACGGCGGTTGAAGTTGCTGTCACGCACGCTGAAGTTCTGCGGGTCAAGACCGCGCGCAAGGGCCTCCTTCCGCAAGGCCTCGCGGTTGAGCAGGTGTTCGGGCAAAATGCCCATTTGCCAGGTACCGATGGCCGGTGAGTAGAGCCGCTTGTAAACGATTCGGACGGTGAGCGGATCGATGACCTCAACCGTTTTGACCGGTTCGTAATCGCTGGTACGTGGGGAAAGGTTTTGCGGGTTCATGATGGCGTCGTAAGTGAAGCGCACATCGTCGGCTCCCAGCGGATGGCCGTCGTGAAAGTGGACACCCGGCCGGAGATGAAAAACGATAACCGGATTCTGTTCCGTGGTCGGCAGGATGTCGCGGGCATATGCCTCCAGCCGCTCGGCCGGCAACGGTTGGTCGGGCTGCAGGTAACGGGCATTCTCAAAAGCCTCGAAGTAGGATTCGCCGAGCAGGCTTTGCAAGTGGTCGAAGAGATCCTGGTCGACCTCGCTCAGTCTCAGCTTGATGCGGGCGGGTGCATCGACCCTGAAGTTGATGTCTGTTGCAGGCGACGTCGTCGTCGCGTCCGGGGCTTTGCGGGTCGCGGAAAACCGCTGCGGCGGCAAAACGGTGATGTTGGTGATCCGGTCGAGCGTCGCTCTCAATCTAGGGTCCATTGGCGCGTTCGAGGCTTTAGCGCTGCGGATCAGGTCAGCTACGGATTGCGGGTCGGTCGAGTCGGTGCCGGACGGCGACTCTATCGGGTTGACGAAGAAGTAGGCCTCTTCGTAGATCTCCCAACCGGAAGCCACCCGGCCGCGATACTGCAGGTTTTGGTCACGGTCGATCAGGCCCTCGAAAACCTGCGAGGCGATCTCGCTGCTGGCCGAATCGGCCGAAAGAATAGGGTTGAGAAGACTGGCGTCACCGGTTGAAGCGGTCACATAGGTGCTGAGCCGGTCAGGATTTCCGCGTGTTTGTTGTTCGTAGGTGGGGACCCAGAAGTAAGACTGGAGTAAGATGATGATCAACACCAGCGGCGCGAATATCAGAAGCCGTTTTATTGTCATGGACGGTCACTGAAACGTGTGCTTACCAAATGGACGGCGTCGGTTATCACTCCGGCTGCAGGAACGGTGTCACCGGTAAAGCCAAACAGAGGTCATCTCCGCAAGGTTACGGAAACCAAGAAAAGGCGTGGAGGCGCTTTCTCGTGTGCCGCACTATCAATTCCGCAGACCTTGTCAGCCCTTGGTGTGATTGACGCCGACCTGTCCCGAACCAGGCGGGGAGTTGCGGAAAGGGCCATTTATGGACGGAAACTAAACTAAGTCGTTCCACGTGCAGCCGGCTCCGCCTTTTCGTCCGGCGTAGGTTCCGGCGGATTGTGCTCATCGCTGTTGGGCGCCGGAGGGGGAGTTTCCGCCGCCGGTTCTTCCAGTTTCTGCTCCGGTGCCGGGCTCGCTTTTAGAGAGGCTATCTGCTCCTTGATCGACTCCATCTTCTGCTGTATGAAGTTGGCCAGGATAGCATCCGGCTGAAGGGCAGCAGCCTGTCCAAGATGGGCCTGGGCCGCCTGAAGGTCTTCGATCGTGCCTTTTTCTGCCGCCACATCGGCCTTGTAGAGCAGTATCGTCCGGGCGATCATTTGCAGGCGCGCGGTGATGGCGGCGCGATCTTCAGCACTGGTCGCAAACGCACCGGCCTGAGTCAGAATGGACTTGATTTTGCTGAAGTCGGGCAAACCGGCAGCTTCTATGCTCGTGTCGGCTTTTTGAATGTAGTTCGTGAACAACATCGGAAAGACGTCTTGTCGGGTATACACCTCTTTTGTTTCTTCCGGCGGTTTCACGCCGGGCAAGACGGCCAGTTTTTCACGCCCCTGTGGAGAAAAACGGCCTTTCCAGACTTCAACGGCTTTGTCGCGTTCAACCACATAGTACTTTCTCATGTTCTGCAGGCTGGCGACAAAAATCAAAAAAACGATCAGGGCCAGCGCGGCACCGGCGTAAACGAGCATTTTCTTCATGGGATCTGGTTCCTCCTCTGGCGGCAGTGAGCTGTCGCCGACGTCATGGGTTTTGGGCAGCACCGGAGTCCACGTGGTTTTCGGGGTCGCCGGGGGAACGGTGTCATCGGTTGCGGCCTTGGGCGACTGGTTTTCCGAGGCCTTTGCGCTGACGGCCTCGGTGCCTTGTCGGGGGCTTGGACCTTTTTCGGCTTTACGGTCCTGGTTTTCTATTCCAGGGCCTTTCTCGCTTGCGTTCGGCGAAGCGCTGCCCGCGGCATTTCCGTTGGTTGCTGTTTTTCCTGTTGTTGCCCCCGCGGACTTCTTGGCCCTTGCGGCGGCGGCCCGGGTCGATGCACTTGGCGGTTGAGGTTTTGTTTTCTTCTTTCTGGCAGTGTTCGCGCCTGCGGTCTTTGCTGGCTTTGCCTTGCTCGATTTAGCAGAACGGGTTGTCTTTTTTGCAGTGGTCGCCGATTTCGATTTCGACTTCCGGTTTGTTTTCTTGGCTGTTTCCGGCTGCGGTTCATCTCCTGGAGCAGGTTTTTCCGGAATGTCTTTAACCATAGGTCCCCCTTCACTGCCTGATTTCCGGTAATTTTGTCAACAGACCCCTTATCACGGCTCCTTTGATTTTGTAAATAATATTTTACCGTAAGGCCATGGTTGACCATGAACGCCAATTGTGTTCATTTAGCTCTTGTTGACCGTGCTCGGTGAGCCTCTATTCGGATACCGGCAAGTTCAGAAGACAAACGCCAGGAGGAAGAGATGACGGCCGTAACGGTTGAATCTCATGGAAAGGTCGCGCTGCTGCGACTGACAAATGGTGTGACCAACGCGATCGGGCCGGCGCTGGTGGCAGATTTTTCGACTGCACTGTCGCTTATCGCAACAGATTATCGAGGCTGCGTCCTGGCCGGGGGGACCAAGTTTTTCAGCATCGGGCTGGATCTCCCCGCATTGGTCCAACTCAACCGCCAGGAAATGAGCCGTTTCTGGGATGCTTTCGACCAGGCGGTCCTCGACCTCTATTGCCTGCCGTTGGCGACGGCCGCGGCTATTGCCGGTCATGCCACGGCTGGAGGAACGATTCTGGCGCTGAGCGCAGATTATCGCCTCATCGCAACGGGCCGAAAACTGATGGGGTTGAACGAGATCAACATCGGTGTTCCGGTGCCGTTTTTGGCTGCTTTGATGCTCAGACAGATCGTGGGCGACCGAACGGCCAGAGACCTTCAATACAAGGGCGATCTGATCCATCCCGAAACGGCCATGAGCGTCGGACTGGTGGACGATATCGGCCCCGAAGAAAAGCTCGAAGCACTGGCGCTCGAAGCGATCGGGGCCCTGGCGGATAAACCGCAGAATGCATTTGGTCTGATCAAGCGAAATCGTACCGAAGCTGTTTGCCGGCAATTTGAAAGCCGGCGGAGCGAAAAGAAAGAGGAAATGCTCGCGTGCTGGTTTCAACCAACCGTGCAAGAACTGTTGAAAAAAGCGGCCGAAAAATTTTAGTATGAAAATAAAGTGGGCGCCTGCGCCCGGATAACCGGTTTCGACTCGCGGCTGAAACTCGCCGCCAACGGGGTCTAAGCCCGGACCAGGCCCGTCTTCGCATAAACTGTTAATAATCCTTGACGGTTGTGTCTTCCATGCGGTTTTAGCATAGAGTCCGGTCTAAGACCCCCTAAGCGACTCAGACAGTCAGCCGCTATTCTCAACCGCTCATCCGGGCTCCGGCGCGTCATTTTCATGCACTGTGGCGGCCATAGAGCCATGAGTGTTTAGTAAGGGTATGCAAAGCTGTATTGTAAAACCTTTCAAAGGATTCATTAATGGAAAACATGAACTTTTTTGAAGGCCTCAATCCGGTAACTCAGGCCTTTATCGCGACACTTTTTACGTGGTTCTTGACGGCCCTGGGCGCGGGTCTGGTCTTTTTTTTCAAGACCATCAACCGTAAGTTGCTCGATGCGATGCTCGGTTTTGCCGCCGGGGTCATGATTGCAGCCAGTTACTGGTCACTGCTGGCGCCGGCTATCGAAATGGCCGAGGAGTCCGGCGGGCCGTCATGGGTGCCGGCCACGATCGGGTTCTTGGCCGGCGGTGTTTTTCTGTGGCTGATCGATAAAATCTTGCCCCATCTTCACGTCGGCTTTCCGATGGAAGAAGCGGAAGGGATCAGTACCAGCTGGCGTCGCAGCGTTTTGCTGGTGATGGCCATTACCATTCACAACATTCCCGAGGGTCTGGCGGTCGGTGTGGCCTTCGGTGCTCTGGCCGCCAATGTTCCGTCAGCGTCTCTGGCCGGTGCGGTCGCGTTGGCCATTGGCATCGGCATCCAGAATTTTCCGGAAGGCGCCGCCGTTTCAGTCCCGCTGAGACGTGAGGGATTCTCGCGGTTCAGGGCCTTTTGGTATGGTCAGCTCTCAGGCGTCGTGGAACCTGTGGCCGGCGTATTGGGGGCAGTCGCCGTGATCGTCATGCGTCCGCTGCTGCCGTACGCTTTGGCGTTTGCGGCCGGCGCGATGATCTTCGTCGTCGTCGAGGAACTGATCCCCGAGTCACAGCTCCAGAAAAATACGGATGCAGCCACGATGGGCGCCATGCTTGGATTTGCCGTGATGATGACCCTCGATGTGGCCCTCGGGTGATCGCCGGCGATTGAAAGACCGGTCGACGACTTAGGGTCTTGGCGAGAAATAATTACACAAGATTGCGCAGGATTTTGGTTCGTCTACAAGGCACATACGCCGGCGCATATCAGGATATGTGTTGGTCGATGTAACGCTTTAGACGGGCCAAAAAACAAGCAAGATGTGTAATTATTTTTTGCCGAGGCCCTTAAAACTGCTGGATATAAAGGATCAACGGTGAATCCGATTGAAGGAAAGGTCGAGTTCAAAAAAAGGGCCGGGCCACCCGACCCGCC
>JBDNAO010000293.1:0-4006 GCA_039768375.1 Desulfobacterales bacterium
GCCCGGCCGATGATCCGGGATCTGGACCTCTACGGCGATGTTCAGGGAAAGGGTGTGGCCCATCGGACGGACTGGGCCCTAAACCGGGAGGTTCCCCAGTTGTCCCAGACTCCGACCCAAAGCGGATCCGATGTGGATGCCCTCCTGTGGGTCGGTTGTTCCGGGGCATTTCATCCCCGGAACCAGGAGACCAGCCGGGCCATGGTAAAGATTCTCAAAGCCGCCGGCGTGCGGTTCGCCATATTGGGAAAAGAGGAGGTGTGCTGCGGTGATCCGGCGCGACGGTTGGGCGACGAGATCCTCTTCCGAAAGCTGGCCCGGGCGAACATCGACCGATTAAACCATTATCAGGTGAAAAAAATCGTCACCCTGTGCCCCCACTGCCTGAATACCCTGAAAAATGAATATCCGGAACTGGGATGCAAACTGGAAGTGATTCATGCCACGGAACTGGTCATGACCCTGATCCGCGACAAACGCATCGCACTGAAATATCCCGTGGCGGATAAAATGGCCATACACGATGCCTGTTATCTGGGGCGATACAACCAGGTGTATCAGCCGCCTCGGGATATCTGTCGGGCCGTGCCGGGCACCCGACTAAAAGAAACGGCGCGGAACCGGGACAGCGGCCTCTGCTGCGGTGGCGGCGGTGGACGGATGTGGCTGCACGAAAATATCGGCCAAAACATCAATGTGGTCCGAGCCGAGGAGATGGCGAAGACCGATGTCGATTTGATCGGCACCGCCTGCCCCTATTGTCTGGTTATGCTGGACGACGGAGTGAAATCCCTCGAACTGGAAAAAACGCCGAAAGTGGCCGACATTATCGACATAGTTGCCGACGCATTGGGTTAGCCGCAATTTGTGTATGTTCACGGGTTCAGGGTTCACCGAAAATATCAATCAAGGTAACGCCAAACGGTGAGCGCTGAAAGGTTATCGAAAGGAAGCAAACCCAGAACGGTAAACGCTGAACCTGTTAACGGTTGCAATAATTCAATTACCAAACGAGGATGAAATGAAAATCATCGTCTGCGCAAAGCAAATTCGACACACCTATGCTAGAACGGGAACATCGCCCGAATCACATTATATCCGCCCCGAAGACGGGGTTTATCGCGTCAACCCTCACGATGAAGCGGCCCTTGAGCTGGCCCTGCGCCTGAAAGACGAATACGAGAACACCACCGTCGTGTTGCTTACCCTGGGCCCAATGATTGCCGAAGACGAGATTCGACGGTGCATGGCCACCGGCGCCGACGACCTATACCAGATCAACGTCAACGGGCACCCGCCTTTTGCGGCAGACCCCCTCGATCAGCCCGACCCCTGGGTCAAATCGGATCTCATGGCCCGAGCCGTGAAAGACCTCCAGGGGGATCTGGTGCTCTGCGGTAAAGCGTCTCTCGATAAAGGCAGTGGTCAAGTGGGAGCGCTGCTGGCACATCGCCTCGACCTGCCCTTTGTATCGGCCATCACAGATCTTACTATAACAGATCTTTCCATGGATAAATCCGGCGGTACCCTTCAGGTGCAGCGAAGCGCCGGTCGCGGGGTTCGGGAAATCATCGAATGTCGACTTCCGGCCGTTTTCAGCGTGGATCTGGGGCGGGATCTCCGGCTCCCGAAATTTGCCAAGCGACAATTGGCCGAGGCCTATGCCCCCCGGCAATTGGATTACGGTGCCGACGTCGATGCCCCAAAGATTGTCTGCGCCCACCGGTTTCAACCGCGCCCCCGCCCGAAGATCGTCTCCGCGCCGGACAGCCGCCTGCAGGCTTATGAACGCATCATGCAGCTTCTCACCGGCAGCAAAGTGGAGAAAAAAGGCGAGATGTTGACCGGCAATCCCGAGTCTCAGGTCGATGGCATTATCGCTTTTTTGAAAGCCAATGGCTTTCTCGAACCGACCAATGCAGACCCATAACCGCCCATTGACCTTTCGGCTGAGAGCTTCAGCCCGATACCACTGCCTGCCGGACGGGAAGGCGGCGCTGGTGCTGCTCTTCCCGCTGAGGGCGGTGTTTATTCATGCTTTCTGGCATCCGGTGCTGGCCTGCCTGGGTCACGATGAGTGGGTGTCGCTGGAACAAATCGCCAAAGCGGTTCCCCATGTTCCTCCCGAACAAATCGAGCTCTTCCTGAACACCCTGATTCAAAAAGGGTACGTCGCCCAGGAAGGCTTTCCCCTTCTCGATGAAGCCGACTATCCGGCGGTGTCCGTCATCATACCGGTCAGAAACCGGCCAGCGGAGATCACCGCCTGCCTTAGCTCATTGAACCGCCTCGATTATCCGGCCGAAAAGCTGGAGATTATCGTAGTGGACGATGCCTCCGAGGATGTCACCCCCGAGGCAGTGATCCGATTCCCCGAGGCGCGCCTGCTCCGGATGCAGCAGCACCGTCAGGCATCTTTTTGCCGCAATCGGGCCGCCGAAGCTGCCCGGGGCGACTTCCTGGCATTCATCGATTCAGATTGCCTGGCCGATCCCACCTGGCTCAAGGAATTGGTGCCTGCGTTTCGAGACACATCACTCGGCGCATTGGGCGGCTGGGTCGATGCCGCCTTCGAAGAAAACGGGCTGGACCGGTATGAAAAGGTCAAGTCGGCCCTCAAAATAGGGGCCTGGTTTAAGCGATCCGAACAGGTCGAACGTTTTTTTTATGTGCCCACCTGTAATTTCCTGGTGAGAAGAGAGGCTTTTTTGAGCCTGGGCGGCTTCCGGGAGACCCTGCATGTGGGCGAAGATGTCGATTTCTGCTGGCGCTTGCAAGACGCGGGACATGTTTTGGAATATCGGCCTATGGGAAGGGTGTCCCACAAGCACCGGAACCACCTCGCCGCCTTTTGCACCAGACGCTTCGATTACGGTACCTCCGAACCCATGCTCCAGCAATTGCACACCGGCCGGGTGAAAACCCTGTATTTGCCTTGGTCCGAATCCCTTTTCTGGCTGATCGTCGTCCTGTCGATAGCCCTGAAAACTGCCCTGCCTCTTTTCCTGGGCGCGGGGTTGCTCCTGGTGGACGGTATAAAAAAACACGCCAAACTGAAAACCCGGCAGATCCCTATCTCACGATGCCAGGTTTTCACCGCCATCATCCGCGGCTATCTATCCTTCGTCTATCATTGTTGCAGTTTTATATCCCGTTATTATCTGGTCGTCGTGCCGGTGGTCTTGCTCTTGTCTCCACTGACCGCCGCCGTCATTTTCGGGATGCATCTGACAGCCGGCATTGTCGAATATATGGTCAAGAAACCACGCCTGAATCCCCTATC
Organism: Desulfobacterales bacterium; assembly: GCA_039768375.1. Taxonomy (GTDB): domain Bacteria; phylum Desulfobacterota; class Desulfobacteria; order Desulfobacterales; family SG8-13; genus JARFQH01. Next base: position 3,284 of record JBDNAO010000293.1, read on the forward strand.
GTTTTTGCTCTTTTTCACCTTGGAACAGGTATCCTATCAATCCGGCGTATGGTGGGAGTGCATTCATCGGGTCAACTTCAACCCGGTGCTGCCGCGGATCATTCATAAGCGGATTTGATGCTGGTTAATGGCATCGCCAAATGCATCATTGCCAAAGGCAGGTACTTGAACCCCGACCGGGCGGAAGATCTGGCTTTCAAGCGGAACAGATTCAAGCAATGACCCGATTTTTCCAAAAACAGGCACCACGGTGGTCATATCACGAAGATTGACTAGAGTCGTGTCATTTATGAAGTGTCTCGACTGCCTTGAGCGACGCAATTGAATGCGTATAAGGTTCCCGGTTCAAGCCCGCCCTGGTGCGACGGGACGTGGCTACGAAATTGTTTGCATATTCTATAGACGTAGCATTCCACCACCACATCTTTCCAAGCCGGGTCTGGGCCAGGGGTTCAACGTTCAGCACTGCCTCTGGCTGCAAACATCCAGTTTGATCGACGAAGAAACGTTTAAGTTTAGGTGAAAAATTCCAAATCGCAAATAACAAATTTCAAATAAATCACAATGACCAAAATTCAAAATTACAAACCTGTTTTGGGTCATTGGATATTGTCACTTGGAATTTATTTGTAATTTGGTGCTTGTATTTTTGTTATTGGCATGATTTTAGTCGGGCGGTCAAGCACGGAAATAGGAAGCCTCAGAAACAAATACAGCTCGTGA
>JBDNAO010000294.1:0-16668 GCA_039768375.1 Desulfobacterales bacterium
AAGACGAATTTGGGGCTGTCGTCTCTGACGAAATCCGGATACACGAGGGGCCAGGCGACCCCTATGCGGAAGGCGGAAAAGTTACCCCAGGCAATCTCCAGGGATGTAACGAATTCAAAGCCTGCACCGACCAGCAAATTTTCGGATTTAAACTCTTCACCGGCAATGCCGGTATCGACGAAAGTGCCCAGTCTCAGGCGATGGAGAAAAAGCGGTAGCGTGGCATAGCCCTTTTGCAGGTTGGCCAAAGGCCAGAAAACTTCGATGCCGCCGGCCGCGGCTTTGCGGGCCTCGATCAGGTTGGCATCAAAGCCGCGCACCGGAAACAGCTTGGGGGGCAGGCGCGTAAAATAGCCCTCGGACACGTTGCCGCCGAGTCGAAACGTGGTATGGCCCAGGGCCGGTTCTCCTCCCCATGCCCTGCCGAACAACAGATGCGCCGCGGTCAGGATTTCATTGCCAAATAACAGGCGCCCCCCCAGAGTCAGCGATTGTCGGTCTTCAGAATAGAGCTGCAGATCGCCCCAGAGGCGCAAAATGTCCCATTGCGTCGCCATGGCAATGCCCAGCCAGGTTTCATCACCGGAGGGGGGACCGGTGGAATCGACCCCTTCGCTGTCCAGCGGTTCCCAGCGGCGCCAGTTCAGCGCCAGTTCCAGCCCTTCATCAAATTGTCCTAAATCTTCCGACGATTGAAGGATGTTGGTGGACCCGAATTGCCTGAATTGCAGCGGTCGCCAGAACAATCTGATGTCGTAACGGGATTCATCCACCACCTGATTGATATCGGTGGTATAGGAAACCGGGTAGCGGATGAACTGGGTGCCGAGGCTCTTGGCCCTAAAGCCCAACCGCAAGGCGAGATAATCCGTGTCGAACGCATAGCGCAGCCCGGTATCTAAATGATACTCACCGCTGACGTCCCGGCTCTTGGTGGCGAGGCCGATTTGCAGATCGTTCACGCTCGCAAACAGATCGGGGCGGATGTAATTGGGCCACAGACTTTTTAAGGGTGAATACGGTTTGCCTTCCAATTCTGAGGGTTCAGGCTTGGGTGTCTCGGGGCTGAAACCAGGATAAACGAGGGGGGCAAAAGCGATCCGGTTGATCTTGTAGTTTCCGATCCGCCAGCCGCCCGGGGTGAGATTCAGAAATTTTCCATGCCGGGGAAGCAGGGCCATGGTGTCGCTGCGGGTAATCGGTTCACGGTCGGCCGCGTGGATCTGGAATCGGCCGGTGACATTTGATGCATAGACGAGACTGTCGCCTTCCCACCACGGATCCAGTTCAATCGAAGACGTCCGGGTGAGCCGATGCCACTGCCCGTCGTGGACCCAGATGTCCCAGTTGCCCGCCGAGTTCGCGGCCACCGCAATCCGCCCCGCCTGGTCTCTGACCGGTCCGGAGAGCTGAATCACACCTTCCGGCGCCGGTATCAAGATGGTGCCTTGGGGAGTGCGACTGTTGGCCGCGCGAAAGCCCCCCCGACCGTCATCCGGGAATACGATCAGATAGGGACGGCAACCGCTGCGGGTGACCGCGACCCGCCCGGGACCCGGGTCCCAGACGGGTCGATATCGGCTGGAAGACACAGTTCCGCCGGCATACTTATAAAGCCTGGCGCTGCCGTTGAATTCCGAAAGCCACAGGGTTCCGTCCGGTTCGGCGTAACCGTAGCGGCCGCGGTGCCTGAGCTGCAGCTTACCGGGAAAAACTCCTGCGCGGTTCCAATACAAAAAGGGGTCGCCCCAGTACCCGGTCACCAACAGTTCTTCGGTTACCCTGCCCCTTTGGGGATACCGCTTCTGAAAGTCGCGCCAGAGCCCTGCGCCGGTTTTACCGAACACTTTGCGGGTCTTCAGGTCGATTTCGATGGGAATGAGACCGCTGCCGTGCACCTTTAAAAATTCCAGAATCTTGAGCCACCCGTACTCCTGAAAAAGCCAGAACATGAAGGGCTTACCATAAATCCGATAGGCGAAATAGCCGGGCCAAATTTGCGGGTGGTGACTGATGAGTTCCAGATCCGGCGGCGGAACGGTTTCAAAGAGAGCGGCTTCGAAGGGATCCTGTATGTCCTTGCGACAATAGCGGGCATATAACAGACCGCAGATACCGTCTTCCACCCAGGGCGGTAAAACGACGTTGGGAGAAATGATCGCGCCAAAGCCTTTATAGAGAACCTGGGGAATCCCCCCGCGCAAACCGTATATTCCCTGAAGACACAAGCCCTTGAACAGAAAATAGACCCACGGGTCGGGCGCCGTGTAACCGTCCTCCAGAACACCGGGCGCCCGCAGGGGAATTCGGACTTCCAGGTGGGGAACGATGTGTACCTTCACCTGGGGCATGTCCAGATTTTCATCCAGAACGACATGAACCGGTCGCTTGACCGGCAGACCGTGTTGTTCCAGGTAGGTCAGGATGGCAAGGGTTTGATCGTTTAAACGCCGGGCGATGGCATGTTGGTTTACGGGAAAATGGAGAAAAACACCGTCCCGCTCGACGGTCACCAGGGCGAAAAGATTGGAACAGTATCCCCAGAACAAAGCAGCGGTGGTCAACCCGATCAGGATCAATCGCATTATGGGCAATTGGGGCTCACCTCGCTCATTGATTCAGCGTTTACAGCGGCATTCGATGACATCTAAGCGTGTCCCTGCTCGAGCTACAGCGAATCGGAAAACGATGTTAACAACCCACTCGGCGGCCAACCCATAATTCAAAATTGACGGCGCCTTGAAAGGAAGAAATCAAGCATGCGGCAAACCGGGCTTAAGGCCGATACGTAGCCCACTGAAAACGAGGGCGGCATTTACTTCTCGTTCAGAATCACGGAGCCGTCCCAGTCCGGAGTGACCGTCATCGAGCCGTCCATGATGCCTCGGCAGCGTTTGATATACATTTGTACAGGCCGATCGTCAGGGTCCTCCTCTTGCAACTGGTCAAAGACCGCCAAAGCCTTCTCCCAGTTGTGTCCCCGGTACTCTTCGATCCCTGCTGCAAAGCGGGTACAAAAAGACGCCACCGCCTCCGCCCCTTCCTCGTCTTTAGCGGCCAGCAGTTCATGGATCGCGATGCTCTTCTTCTTCCCTTTGACCGCGACGATATCCAGCGGCCGGCATATCATCTGATTGTCAACAGCCTCGTAGACGCTCTGGCTGACGATAATTTTGGTACCGTAGATCCGGTTGATGCCTTCCAACCGGGACGCCAGGTTCACGTTGTCGCCAAAGATGCTGTAGTTCATGCGTTTGCTGGATCCGACGTTGCCGACAATCGTCTCACCGAAGTGAATACCGAAACAGGTCGGCATGGCCGGCTTTTCTTCGGTACGCCATTGCCGGTTCAAATCGGCCTCCGCCTTGTTGCAGCCCAAAGCCGCGCGACAGGCAAGCAAGGCCGGGTTCTCCACTTCTAGCGGCGCCCCCCAGAAGGCCATGATACCGTCGCCGATGTACTTGTCGACCGTGCCCTGCTCCTGTTCGATGATCCGGGTCATGCGATCAAGATAGGCCGAGAGCTGCAGCATCAGATCTTCGGCCGTGAGGGTTTCCGAAAGGGTCGTAAATCCGACAATGTCCGTGAACATGATGGCCAATCGGGTCCTTTCGCCGCCCAGTTTGGCCTCACGGCCGGTGGCGATGAGCTGTCGGACAAGCTCGGCCGGGACGTACCGTCCGAACGAGGCCAGTCCGCTCTTCATGGCCATGAAGGCATCGTTGAGAGACCGGATCTCCGTGAGGTTCGATTGTATCCCGCTGACCTCTTCGAGTTTAAAGTCTTTGATCATTCCGGCTTCTTGCGCCAGCCGTTTGACCGGTCGGGTAATCCAGCCGGAAGCCGCATAGACCAGAAGCAGGCAGGTCAAGGTGATCAGCGCGGTGATCAGCAGGGCCTGATAGATAATCCTGCGGGTCGGCCCGACGACCTCCGCTTCGGGGATAACGGCCGCTATTTTCCATTTTTTGTCAAAGGAGGCGGGAAACCGAAAGAAGTATCCCAGATAGGTGCGCCCGCCGGTGGTCGAGGATAGAATTTCCGCACCCGAGGCCAGGTGTTTTCCATAGGCATCCTCAAACCACGGGATCTTGAGATCATTGAGCTGCGGCAGGCGACCGCCGCCCTCGCCGGCGGTCTCATCGGTCAGCCGGCTGTCGGCGGTGATGACCTCACCGGCATCGTTCATGATAAAAATTTTCCCGTTCTTCACGAGCCTCTGGGAGGCCACGAATTCTGTCAGACTGTTCAGGGTAATGTCGACACCGACAACCGCTTGGAGGTTTCCCTTGTTGTTGAGAATCGGGCAGGAGCCGGTGATGCCAAGATCATGGGTCGTTTGAAACCGGTAGACATCGGACCAGTAAATGCCGGTTTCAGGTCGGGTGGCCTTATACCACGGCCGGGTTCGGGGGTCGTAATCGGCCGGTCTGATCTCGGACCTGATGACGCCATAGTCACCATTGCGAAAGTGCCACAGGTCTGTCACGGGAGCTGTGGTGCGATCGATCAGGCGTGTCGCCGGCTCGGGCGCTCTTCTTGTCTGGATAAAATTGCCCTGCGGATCGGCCAGGTAGTAGCTGGCGACCTGGGGCGTCAGCATCAGCTGCTTCCACAGGTAATCCCATATTTTTTCATGTTCGCCAACGATAGGGGCGTCTTCGAAAGCCGCGGCCGTCATCCGTGTGAGGCGGGCAGGAGCCTCCATAAACGCGACGGTGCGCTCGATGAGCTTGTCGGCTTGGACCCGGGCCAAGAGACTGTAAAGATCGACCATGATCCGCGATGACCCCAAATAAAAAACGACCGTTACGCCGACAATCGTCAGAATCAGCAGAAACGCAAAGGTCTGTAATATGCTGATACGGATGCTGAATCTCATGTTAAACTTATCGAACAGGATGACCCAGGGCGGAAGACCTGGTTTGTGCTAGGTCTTCTGCACCACAGCCCGGAAAGTGAACGGTGAATCAATGCCGCCGGCGAAAATCTTATTCTCGCCCCTCTTCAAATAGACAAAATCTTTGCTAAAATCATGCCCCAGTAATTCCCCATTCACTTGAGTCCCTAAAGTGCTTCCCAAATCCACGACACAAACCCCTTGTGGATTACGATAGAAAGCGAAGTGCTCCCGTGACAAACGAAATGGCTGCGAATCCGGAATTTTCAGATCAATGGATCTCCTGGGTAAAGGTTCATTTCCAAGCGGTAGACGCCCGACCGAAAACGGCAGGTTCGCTAGGTTGATTCCCTCGGCAGGCAGGCCCGGCATCGGCTTCTGGGACAATGGAAATAAATCGACTCGCAAAGCAATCGCTGCGCCGGTTGATCCGTCCGGGTCGGCAACCTGATGAGGTGGAGGTGAAAGCACGCCGCCCCCGCTCGCGACATCTTCAACCGAAACACTGATTTCTGCGATCATTCTATTGGCTTTGCGCAGATGTTCACAGAGACGCGAAATCAACCGGTAGGCGGACAGATTGTCCCGGCTGATGAGATTAAAAAATTCCTCTCTCTCAAGAATTGCCACGGAGACGCGACTTTTCGCCCTTGCGGAGGCGCTGCGCGGCTGGCCGTCTACGATTCCCATCTCTCCCAAGAATTCCCCCTCTTTCATCGTGCCGAGGACGACCCTTTGTCCGTCACGGGTCACAAAAATCTCGACTTCGCCTGACAATATTTGATAAGCGAAATCACTGGCATCACCCTCTTCAATAATAATGTCTCCCTCGTTATATTCTCTTTCCATCATCGCGGTCGAACCTCCAATTCAGAATTGTATTAAGTTTCCGTTTATAAATGGCCATTTTTTGCATTCACGACGCCAGTCTGCGGAATCGCTTGTGTTCCGCACGCCAGTGCTCCTCCGCGTAATTACTTGATATGTTAATGTTTTAATAAACTTAAACATTGACGAATTGGACACTCACTCGTTCCATCGAAGATTCGTGGAAGGGTGATGGCCAAGCCTTCGGCACACGGACGATAACGTCGTATATATTTAATATCAAGTACTTGCGGACCAAAACGATTAAAGTATTGACGATGGCAGGCGCCTGCGATTAAATACTTTTCAACCTAAAAAAACGTAAACGCCGATGTTCAATAATGACTGCAAACGTATCGCGGAGGCACGATGAAGATTTTTAATGCCATTTTCAGCTGTTTTTTAGCAACGTTTTTTTTTTCCGGCTGTGCGCCGACGAGAACATGGATCAGTTCACCGGAATTTCAGTTTGCCGACAACGCCACTTATTCGGCCCGTTTCACACCGCTCAGGGGAAGCGGGCAGTTCATTGGCGAATTTCGGCTGGAGGTGAAAAACAAGACCCGGCAGCCTCTTGAAATCGACTGGAACAACACACGTTATCTTTACAATCAGGCGCCCTCCGGCCGTTTTGCTTTCGAAGGAATCACCGAAAAAAACATCAACAACCCGCCATCCGATATCGTGCCGCCCGAGGGGACACTGCAAAAGATTATATCCCCGGTGAATCTGATCGCCTGGCGGCGCGGACCCGGTTTCATCGACCAACCGGCCTTCAGTGCAGGCCCGGTGCCGGAAGGCCAAAACGGCATCCTGCTGGTCGTCCGCCAAAACGGTAAGGAAATCCGCGAAAAGATGACTGTGACCATAAAAGTAAAAGTAGAATAGGGCCTTTGAACGTCAAGTTAAAAATGGTTTTCAGGGATCGGATCGGTATCGTAGCCGATGTCTCGGCGTTGGTGGCCGACTTCGGCCTGAATATATCATCCATGGAGGTGGAACGCAAAGACGACAAGGCCGCTGTTTTCCTGGAGGCCGACGGCGGCGAAAGAGCACCTGGCAAAGAGGAGATTTTCCGAATACTGGGCGGTATTCCGGATCTGTTTGAAATCCGGTTTATCACGACTATGCCGCACGAAGAGAGGGAAAACCAGATTCGCGTCGTTTTGGACAATGTCAGCGACGGGGTGATCTCTATCGACACGGCCGGTCACATCACCACCATCAACCGTATCGCCCGAAAAGTTTTCGACTGTGACCATCTAGAGATGATCGGCAAGAGTGTCAAGAATCTCAATCTGCCCGACAACACCATTCTCGAATGCCTCGACGGCAAGAAATTCAATAACATAAAGAAAGACCTCATCACCGAAAAGGGGCGGTTGCAATATTTCGTCACCGGGAGACCGATAAAGGATTCGGCCGGCCGTATCATCGGAGCTGTGGAAATCGGCAAGGACGTTCGAGAGATCAGGCTGCTGGCACAATCGCTTTCTATGCCCGTCCGAATCACGTTCAACGATTTTATCGGAGAATGTCCGGCGATCAGAGACGCCCTGGCTTTTGCCCAAAAAATAGCCGCTACCGATTCGATCGTATCGATCCGGGGAGACAGCGGCACCGGCAAAGAACTGCTGGCTCAAGCAATTCATACTGCCAGTCGGCGCGAGGGTCTCTTCGTTCCGATCAACTGCGCCGCGCTGCCCGAGTCCCTGCTTGAAAGCGAGCTTTTCGGTTACGTCGGCGGGGCTTTTACCGGCGCCCGCAAGGGCGGTAAACAGGGGCTATTCGAAATTGCCGATAACGGCACCCTCTTTCTGGATGAGATTGCCGAATTGCCGCTGGGACCACAGGCACGAATCCTGAGGACCATTCAGGAAAATTGCATCAGAAGAATCGGTGGAACGCAGGAGATACCCATCAACGCCCGTATCATAACCGCTACCAATCAAAATCTGGAACAGATGGTTGCCCAAAAATTGTTTCGACAAGACCTGTTTTATCGGATCAATGTGTTGCCGATTCATCTTCCGCCGCTGCGGGAGAGATTGGAAGACATACCCAAACTGATCGAGCATTTCCTTTTCCAGTTGGCATCAAAGCTCAACCAAAAAGTAAAAACCATCACAAAGGAATCTCTTTACAAGCTCAGCCGGCACAGTTGGCCGGGGAATGTAAGGGAACTCAAAAACGTCGTCGAACGCGCCGCCATCTTAAGCGATGACGAAACGATCCGTGTCGACTGCATTCTTTTCAGCCATGAAATCGGAGGAAGTATCAAAGACCAGAAAAACGCATGTCCTCTCGACCTTGCCAGTGCCGGATCGCTCAAAAACCTGGTTGCACGCTACGAAAAGGACATTATCGTCGACAGCCTGAAAAAATCGAGCACCATCAGAAAAACGGCCAGAGAGCTGGGAATGTCGCACACCGCCTTGCTGAACAAGATGAAAAAGTACAAGATCACAATGGAAAAATAACCTACCAATGAAAACAGATCAAACCAATCATGCGCACAATCACGAGGGAGCTCACGGCCATACCCACGGTGCCATTGACCCGTCAATCATTGCCACTGAACGGGGTATTTGGGCCATCAAGTGGTCATTTACGGGATTGCTGGCCACCGCTCTTTTCCAAGTGGTTATCGTCATTCTTTCCGGAAGTGTGGCCCTTTTTGCCGACACCATTCATAACTTCGGCGATGCCGCCACGGCGATACCGCTATGGATAGCCTTTAAACTCGCACAACGTAAACCGAGTGCAACGTTCACCTACGGCTATGGGCGGGTCGAAGACCTGGCCGGTGTCGCCATTGTGTTGACCATCCTGCTCAGCGCCCTGGTCGCCGGTTATGAATCCGTCAATCGATTCTTCCACCCACAACCCGTCACGTATCTCTGGGCCGTCATTACCGCCTCCGTAGTTGGTTTCCTCGGCAATGAAGCCGTGGCGCTGTTTCGCATCCGGGTCGGCAAAGAGATCGGCAGCGCCGCACTGGTTGCCGATGGGTATCACGCGCGGGTCGACGGACTGACCAGCCTGGCAGTTCTTTTCGGTGCCGTTGGCGTTTGGCTCGGTTTTCCCCTGGCCGACCCGATTGTCGGCCTTCTCATCACCGTGGCCATCTTCCGCATCGTGTGGGAGTCCGGAAAGTCCATATTCACGCGCCTGCTCGACGGTGTCGACCCGGAGGTCATCGATGACATCAAACACGCGGTAAATCATACACCCGGGGTGGAGGACATCTCCGAAGTGCGGGTAAGATGGTTGGGCCATCGGCTTCATGCGGAACTCAATATCGCCGTGGCCCCGGATATCACGGTTGAGAAAGGTCACGAAATCGCCAAAGACGTGAGGCATCAACTCCTGCATCATTTACGCTATCTTTCCAATGCCACCATCCATGTCGATCCGTTGAACGCATCCGGGGAAAAACATCACCGGATCGCCGAACATGAGCACGGTGACTTATCGACGCATTCTCATTAGCGGCCGGTGCAGCAGCGGTGCTGTTCCGATTCTAAATAAAAATTGAATTATTGATTTCAATATGGTTTGTTTGAAAAGTTTTTGGCGGCTTTGTTTTTTAAATGACAACCCACAAAAAAAGGAGGATGGAATGAAGCGAAAATTGATTGCCCTGATGGTACTGGCAATGGTGCCGTTGCTTTTCAGCAATGCGTTTGCAATGGAGGATCTGGTTAAGCAGGTAGCCGAGGGCTGTAAGGTGGAATTGGAAAAATATTGCAAGGATGTAACCCCGGGAGAGCGGCGCGTTTTGGCATGCCTCTATGCCCGCAGCGACAAGCTGTCGCCAAAATGCGAATATGCTCTCTATGACGCCGCGGTTCAACTGGAGCGCGCGGTAGCCGCCCTCGCCTATGTTGCGAACGAGTGCGATGCGGACCTGGAAAAGCTGTGCAGTGCGGTTAAACCCGGAGAGGGGCGCCTGATCAATTGTCTCCAGAAAAACGAGAAGCAAGTGAGCAATCGCTGCAAACAGGCTGTCAAGCGAATTGGAGGAGAGTTGAAATAGGCCTAGTTTAGAGATCGACTATATACTAAATGCCTCATGACCATGGCCGCCAAGGTGCATGAAAATGACGCGCCGGAGCCCGGATGAACGGTTGCGAAAAGCGGCTGACTGTCTGAGTCGCTTACGGGTTCTTGGACCGGACCCTATGCCGATGCCGTTTGGAGGGCACGACCTTCAAGCTGCATCCGAACTCATTATTTAAAGACGGGACTGGTCCGGACTTAGAGCCCGTTGACGGCGAGTTTCAGCCATCTTTCGAAACCGTTCATCCGGGCGGAGGTGCCCACCTTTTTTCCGTATTACATTCTATTTTCGTGTAAAAAAGGATCGATTGTCTCTATTTGATGGTTTCGGAAACGTGATAGGGGGGAGTGAGTCGGCTCCCCCCTATATTTTTATGCTGGTTCTATACACGGCGTCGAATAAATTAACACAATAAAATTTAGTAAAGGTTCACCAGTGCGACGTTTTTGTATTATAATACAGGCGCAATCTATTTTATGAAGCGGTGTAAAACGTCAATACATACCTGTATGGGTTGAAAGTGCCGGGTAAATAAGTGATGCTGATTGCCGTCGAATCGGGGGCCTGGTCTTGAATCGAACACTTCGAAAAACACTGCGCTGGTCGCTTCTCGCCGTCGTCATCGCAGCTATAGGCGCCATCATATGGCACTACACACGACCCGTTCCGGTGGAAATCGTCATCCGGCCCGTCGAAACCGGCCAGGTGGACAAGATTGTCGCCAACACCCGGGCCGGGACAGTCGAGGCCTGCCGCCGCGCCAAACTCTCCCCCAGCATCGGCGGCCAAATCGCTAAGTTGCCGGTCAAAGAAGGCGACCGCGTCACCGCCGGCCAGCTCCTGTTGGAATTGTGGAACGACGACCTGTTTGCCCAAACCGTATTGGCCCAGAGCGAGGTGACTTCGGCCGAATCCAGGGCGAAGTCAGCCTGCCTCCAGGCCGAGGTGGCCCAACGGGAGGCCGATCGTCAAATCAAGTTGCGCCGATCGGGCTCCGCTTCAGAAGAGCAGGCCGACAAGACCATAACCCGCGCGCAATCCTTGCAGGCGGAATGCAAAGCCGCCCGAGCGGTAGTGGAGACCAGCCGGGCCAGGGTGGGAGTGGCCAAGGCGAATCTGGAGCGAACCCGCCTGACGGCACCGTTCAGCGGGATCATCGCTCAGATCAACGGGGAGCTCAGCGAGTTCGTCACGCCTTCACCAATCGGCATTCCGACACCTCCGGCCGTGGATATCGTGGATATAAGCTGCTTCTACGTGACGGCTCCAATCGATGAGATCGATGCGGCCGCCATCGATGTGGGCCTGCCGGCTATAATCAGTCTCGATGCTTTTGGTGACAGACACTTTTCCGGTCGGGTCCGCCGCATCGCGCCGTTTGTATTGGACCGTGAAAAGCAGGCTCGCACCGTCGATGTGGAGGTCGAATTCACCCGGACGGAAGATTTCAAGCACCTTCTGGCCGGATACAGCGCCGACGTGGAAATCGTTCTGGATGCCCGGAAGAACACCCTACGGATACCCACCCACGCGATATTGGACGGCAAACGGGTTTTCGTCTACCTCCCGGATCGGAAAGTGATCCGGGAGCGGTCCATACAAGCCGGGCTGTCGAACTGGGAATACACCGAGGTCATTTCCGGCCTGAAGCCGGGTGAACAGGTGGTCGTCAACGTGGACCGTTCCGGCATTGCGGACGAAGCTCCCACCGTCGTCATGAAGGAGACCCCTTGATCGAGCTGAAGGGCATCGGGCGCACATTCCAGGTCGGCACCGAGGCCGTGCATGCCCTGCAGGCGGTCGATCTCACTGTGCAGGACGGTGAATACCTGTCTGTCATGGGTCCGTCGGGCTCCGGAAAATCGACGCTGTTGAACATCATCGGCCTGCTTGACCACCCAGACAGCGGTGTCTACCGGCTGGATGAAGTGAACGCGACCGGATTGAACGACACGCAGCAAGCGGCCGTCCGCCGTCACAAAATCGGGTTTGTCTTTCAGTTTTTCCACCTTGTGCCGCGCCTGACCGCCGCCGAAAACGTCGAACTGCCCCTGATCCTGGCCGGAGTGGATCCCAACGAGCGGAAAAAACGCCTGGGTCAAGCCCTCGAGGCGCTGGGGATTGCCGACCGGGCCCGGCATCGCCCGGACCAGCTTTCCGGCGGACAACGCCAGCGGGTGGCCATTGCCAGGGCCACCATCATGCGGCCCGGCATCATCCTTGCGGACGAACCGACCGGAAACCTGGACCGCACTTCCGGAAACGACGTCCTCGATATTCTTGAAGATCTCAATAAGGAAGGCAAAATCCTAATCATGGTCACCCATGATCCCGAACTCGGCCGGCGGGCGAAAAGACAAATCCTGATGCTCGACGGCCGTATCGGTTCAGATTCCGGAAAATCCGCGTGAAGACATTCGACGTTCTTCGGTTCAGTTTCCGGGCTGCCACCGGCTATCCGGCCCGCACCCTTCTCACACTCCTGGCGATGGCCATTGGTGTGGGCGCGGTCATCTTGTTGACTGCCCTGGGTGAAGGCGCCCGCCGCTATGTGACCCGCGAGTTCACTTCCCTGGGGACCCACCTGCTAATTACCATCCCGGGCCGCTCTGAAACTACCGGGGGGCCTCCTCCTATGCTCGGCGAAACCCCGCGGGATCTCACGCTCGAAGATGCCCTGGCATTGAAGCGCAGTTCGGCCATACGGCGCGTAGCACCGGTCGCGATAGGCAGTGCGCCGGTGGCCTGGCAGCAGCGGGAGCGGGAAGCGACCATCATGGGCTCCACGGCGGAAATGTTCGACATTCGGCAGCTGTCGATGGCCCAGGGCCGCTTTCTGCCGGCCGGCAACCCGTCGCGCGGGTCTGCCGTGTGTGTGCTGGGGTACAAAATCAAGCGTGAGCTCTTCGGCAACTCGTCTCCGTTGGGCGAATGGGTGCGCATCGGTGGCCGTCGTTTTCGGGTGATCGGCGTCATGGCCGCCAAGGGGCAGAGTCTCGGTCTCGACATGGGTGACATCGCCATCATACCGGTGGCATCGGCCCAGATGCTGTTCGACACGTCTTCCCTTTTCCGGATTTTGATACAGGCCGGTGGGCGTGAGGCCGTTCCCCGGGCCAAGAAAGCTATCCTGCAAATCATCCAGGATCGCCACGAAGGCGAGGACGATGTGACCGTCATCACCCAGGACGCCCTGCTGAAGACTTTCGACCGGATATTCAACGCCCTGACGCTAACCGTCGGGGGGATCGCTGCCATCAGCCTGGCCGTTGCCGGAATCCTGATCATGAATGTCATGATGATCTCCGTATCTCAACGAAAAACGGAAATCGGCCTGCTGAAAGCGATCGGCTCCCCCCGGAGCCAAATCCTGCGTCTGTTTCTGTCCGAATCGGCGGTGCTGTCATTGATCGGGTCATTTTTGGGAGTGGTGCTGGCCTTGGTTGGCACCTGGGCCTCCCTGCGATTTTATCCTAATTTTCCGGTTACCATTCCGTGGTGGGCGCTGACCGCCGCCACCGTCGTGGGGTTGCTTACCGGCCTTGTATTCGGCGTTCTACCCGCTCGCCGGGCCGCCGGCTTGGAACCGGTAGAAGCGCTTTCCAGAAGGTAGGCGGCATGGGCTTCAATGATTTCATACGGTTGTCACTGGGGGCTGTTTTCAGCCACCGGCTGCGGAGCTTCCTGACCGCTCTGGGCATTGCCGTGGGTGTGGCAGCGGTGGTGCTGCTCACGTCTCTGGGGGAAGGCGTTCACCGATTCGTGCTGAGCGAGTTCACGCAGTTCGGCACCAATCTGATCGGCATCAACCCCGGCAAGACCACCACCGTCGGTGTTTCCGGAGCGATCATCAGCAACGTGCGACCGATGACGCTCGATGACGCCCAAGCGATGAAGCGGATTCCCGAGGTGACGGCGGTCGTACCGGTCGTGCAGGGAAACGCCCCGGTGGAGTTTGAAAAGCGGAGCCGCCGGACTTACATCTTCGGGGTCGGACCGGAAGCGCCGGCGGTCTGGCGATTCAACGTCGCCAAAGGGCAGTTTCTACCTCCCGACGATCCCCGCACTCCGCGGGCCCTGGTGGTGCTGGGCAGCAAGGTTCAGGACGAACTGTTCGGCACCCGCAACCCGTTGGGGCAGCGCGTTCGTATCGGCGGCGAGAGATACCGGGTTGTCGGTGTCATGGAATCCAAGGGGCAGATGCTGGGTTTTGACCTGGATGACGCCGTCTACATACCCGCCGCCCGGGCCCTGTCTTTGTTCAACCGCGAAAGCCTGATGGAAATCGATTTGCTCTATGCCGCCGGCGCCGGCGCCGGCCAAGTGGCCGAGAGGGCCAGGAGACTGCTCATCGCCCGTCATGGATCGGAGGACTTCACCATCACCACACAGGAGCAGATGCTCGATGTACTCGGTTCGATTCTGAACATATTGACCCTGGCAGTGGGTGCGGTGGGCGGTATTTCCCTTCTGGTGGGCGGAGTGGGCATTCTGACCATCATGATTATCGCCGTCAATGAGCGCACGGCGGAAATCGGGCTGCTGCGGGCCCTTGGCGCCGGTCGTCGGCAGATCCTGGCCTTGTTCATTGGTGAAGCCGTGGTGCTGGCCAGTATCGGCGGTCTGGCAGGCCTGGTAATCGGCACCGGAGGAGCCTGGCTGCTCGGAATCGTGGTCCCGGCGCTTCCCACCCATACGCCGTGGACCTATGTGGTTCTGGCCGAACTGCTGGCGGCCGTCATCGGACTGGCTGCCGGGGTTCTGCCGGCAGTCCGGGCGGCCAACCTCGACCCGATAGAAGCCCTGCGGGCCGAATAAACATCACTTCACTGTGAGCAGGAAAGCCGCGATCTATCTTTGAATCGATCATCTGCACGATTACTTGCCGCCTTTCTCACCGATTTCGATCCGAATCAGACGGCCGTTTGCGAAATGCAGGTAGCGGATGAACTTGTTGGAACCAAGATCATACGTCCAGAGCTCCATCAGGATAGGCCCCTTTATCAGCTCGGGGAGCTGATAGCGCTCTTTCTCGTAATCGTATATTTGTGAAATGTAGGTGTTGTGCCCTTCTTCCCATTTGGACTCCTCTGTGGGCTCACCGCATTTCTCAAACACCTTCGCGGTGGTGTCTCCAACGGAAACAAGACCACCCCCGCAGCGCAGCGTGGTTTCACCAGCCGCCACATCGTTGTGCAGCCACAACTGGACCAAGAGAGCGACGAGTATCAGCAGGCAAAGCCGTTGCACAGGAAGAAAAATGATGTCCTTCACATTGGGCTCGAAATTGATCTGTTCCGTTATCTGTACCTTCATTTTGACCCTCCGGTAAAATGATAGATCATCTCATTGATGAAACACATGGCAGGGGTTGTCAATGCTGGAATGTTTTTCTCCTTTTTCGTCTCTATCCGAAGTTTGGAATACGCTCCTCAACAAGCAGTATCACCTCGATTTGCTGCCGCCCCTTAAGCTTGCTTTTCGGTTTATTACCCCGCGAACCGCCGCAACCACGTCGGCAACTTTCGGCAGGAATCATCAACTTTTTTGGAAATGATTCAAACACAAAGTACTCATGAATCCTTCATCGGAAATTATTTCCCCGTCTTCGCCACCACCGCCCCGTATAGGACAAGGTAAGCAGTGGCAAGCGTGAACGCCACTATCGTCCCCAGCAATACCCCGTAGCGTGGATATACGAAAGAAACGCAGAGCGCATAGAGGATCAGCGAACCCAGTCCCCGCGGAAAGTTCTTGATGATCGTGTTAACAGCGGGCCGACCGTAACTGATGTGAACGATCAGCATGAGGGGAAACAGCGTGGTCGGAAAGGCCGAAAAAAGCCCGGCCCAACGCGAACCAACCCATTTTGCGGCGCCGGTGATCATCAAAATGATGACGGACGCCAGCGCGGCCCGCAGCACCAGGACCCGGAAGGTCAGACGGACCGGCCGATCGATCCGGGAGTCTTCGATGTTTCGGAATATGAAAGCGAACGCGAAAGTGGCACTGACCGTAAACAGTACAGCGGATAGTTTCGACAGGCCGATCGAATGAAGCGGCCCGATGACCGCAAAATATCCCGCCGTGGCACCGATCGATGCGATGGGAATCGCCCATCGGTCACATCGCAACGCCGTCTGGTAGTAAGCGTAAACGAAGCACAGGCTGCCTACCAATCCGGCGATCGTGTAGACGGCGCTCTCGGCGGCAAAAGCCGGGCCGATTTCCAGGCCGATAAAAAACAATGCGATCGCCGCGCCCAGCGGATACCCTGACAGAACGCCAGCCACCCGCGGGCTGACATGTTCGGCCACAACCGACAACCCGACGACGATCGTTATGGTGACCAGGATTTTCAACAATACGAAAAGCGCCGTCATCGTTTACCATTTTCGCCAGCGAGCTGATCCGAACTCAGTGAGTTTTTAGCTTGGCACTGTATTGGGAATATTGCTTGAAGACAAGAATTTTTAAAAGCATTATCCGTTGGTTGTAACCTTTGAATCGTGAACCCTTATATAAAATTACGCCAAAATGGCACGGTTTCTCACTCGATCAAACTGGGCGCACCGCCGGCCAGCGGCAGGGCTGAACCTGGAACCGATCAGTTTAGGAGATACTATCCCGAATATTGAGGACTTCAGAAATATCAAATTCCAAGCACCAAATTCCAATGAAATCCAACATTTCATTATCGGTAACCCAAACAGGTTTGTCATTTTGAATTTTGGTCATTGCGATTTATTTGTTATTTGTTATTTATGATTTGGAATTTTTACAGAAGCTTAAAAGTGTTTCTTACACGATCAGACTGGGCGGCCAGAGGCGTCGCTGA
>JBDNAO010000295.1:0-6343 GCA_039768375.1 Desulfobacterales bacterium
GCGTAGACCTCCCCGCCGATTTCCACCAGAAAATTCTTGAAGCCGCTGTCTCTCAGAAGCGCGGCAATCTGGTCGACACCGTATCCTTTGGCAATCGAGGCGAGATCGAGGTTCACGGAGGCGTTGCGCTTGACCAGGTACCGATCGTCAACGATCTGGATGGCATCGAATCCGACAGCCTGCAGCCGCTGCCGTACCGCAGCCGCCGGCGGGAAAACCGCCCTTTTTCCTTCTGACCCGAAACCCCAGAGATCGACCAACGGCTTTATCGTACCGTCCCATGCACCGTCGGTGATTGTAAAAACTTTTTGGGCCATCTGCATGACCCGCATGAAATCGGGCGACACCCGGAATTTCTCACCGGCAGTCGCCAGGCGATTGAAGCGACTGATTTCACTGTCCTCCCTGTAAGTGGACATGCTCTGATTGATTTCATCCAGTCGTTTGTCGATCTGCGACTGCAGGCCGGAAACCGGTTGAAGGTAACCGGTCACCAGCTTGACGCTGTAAGTGGTGCCCATTGTCCGTCCGGTGAAGACAGTTTCCCTGCGGGCAGTACAACCGGCGGGCATTAAGCACAGCAAGGCGATGAGTGTGACAAAATACCGCCTGCCTGTCTCGATGCGGTGCCGTTGGAAGCCTTTAAACCCTTCAATCATAACAACCTTAATCATTTTTCTGTTAATCAAGATGATTGTGTTGTTTGCTCGAGCAATCCGGCGGCCCGCTCGAGCAGGGCCGGAGCGGTTTCCTGTTGTTCGGGAGAAAATTCGGAGAGCCCGAAGGCGATCTTGAGCTGAATCCCGTCGTTGGCATCATGGCGATTCTGCAGCAGGAACCGAAGCCGATTGCATATCATCCGGGCCTTTTCAACCGCAGTCTGTGGAAACAGCAATCCGAAGATTTGCGGGTCACACCGCCCCAACAAATCGCAACTGCGAACATTTCGGGTCAACGTTTCACTGACGGATTGCATGATGGTCTCTTTTTGCCATAAATCCAAGCGGGTATCGGCGTTGTCGAACTCGATCTTCATCAGGCCGAGCGACAGGTGGGTCTGATATCTTCGGGCGCGCTGGATTTCCTTGTTCATCTGGCTGGTGAAGCTTTCCCGGTTGCTCAACCCGGTGGCATCGTCCAGCACCTTGACGTCCGACAAACAAGCGGTGAGCCTTTCGACCCGACCGCAGAGAATCGTCAAGAGATTGTACATGAATTTGCGGGCCGTGGGCGGATACAGCCACTGCAGCCGTTTGATCATCTTCCAGTTGATCGGCAGAAGTTCAACCGGTTCGCAGGCCACGACAGTCGCCGACCTCGGAGCAGAGCGCAGGAGACCCATTTCGCCCAGCACAGCTCCGGGCTTCATCCGGTTGATCAGCCGCTGGCTGCTTGAGTCCAAACAGGTATCCTCGTCGGCGACGGTGTCGATGACGTCCATCGTCCCCGAGATAATCGTGTACATCGAATGGCTGGGTTCCCCCTTGTGGAAGAGGACCTCGCCGGTCTCGATTTTTTTTAGAGAGCCGGCCATGATGAGGGAATGAATCTCGGTGCGGGAAAAATTTTTGAAAAGTGGAATACCCGTTGCGGGTTCCTGGCCGAGCTTCAAGCGCACGAGATCCCACACGGTGACCAGTTCGACGTGCTGCATCAGCGAAGGCAGCAGAATGAGATCACCGACAAGGGCTGCCAGCAATGTGATCGTCATCATGATGCCGAAGACGGCCGTCGGTTTGAAACTGGAGAACATCAGGATCGAAAAGCCCACGCAGATGGTCAGGGTCGTAAAGACAATCGGCCTTCCGATCTGCTTGAGGGTATCCCTTACGGCCCGTTTTTCATCGAGGTCTTTTCTAAATTCGCGGTTGTATCTGAACAAATAGTGTATGGTATCGTCGACCGCCAGCCCGATGGCAATGCTGGCGATGAGACTGGTCACCATGGACAGTTCGATGCCGAGCCATCCCATGATGCCGAAGTTGACCACGATCGGAAACAGGTTCGGTAAAATGGCGATCACGCCCACTTTAACCGATAGAAAAAGAACAAACATGATGGCGAAAATCAGAACCATCGTCAGAGAAAGGCTCTTGACCTGGCCACTGGTCAAATGCTGACTGCTGGCGGAAATGACGATTCCAAACCCCGTAACATCCCACGACAGCTCTTTGGCGAAACTCTGCCGCATATGCGCGATTATTTTGTCTCGGGTTCTTAAAAACTCCCGTGAACTCGACAGGTGGGTCAGCAGAACGATGTTCGTCTTGGACAGGTTCGGGCTCATGAAACGGTCGAACATGTCCTGACCGAGTATGGTCGTGTAATTGTTGATCACCATTCGGGATTCGAACCCTTCTTCGGGCAGGGCGTAGAACTTGGGATCGAATTCATTGAGAACATAATTCACCAGCTTCATGTAATCGGCGAAAGATATGGTTTTATCGACCCCGGGAAGGGTCACCAGAAATTCCTGTAAACGAACGATATCGGAAACGTGTCGGGGATCCTCGAAATAGTCGTTGTCCTTGCTCTCCAAAACGACGTTTATCGGAAAGCTCCCCGATAGATCCCGGTAAATGTCGTGAAAATGTTGAACGACCGGCGTCTCTGATTTGAAATAGCCAATCGGATTGGTCTCGACGCGAATGCGCAGGATTCCAATCAGACAGACCACCACGATAGCGCCCAAGACAGGAAGGGCCACTTTTTGTTTGTTCAGGTCGATGTGAATGATGCTTTCGATGAACCGATCGAAGAAATCGGGCACCCTTTTTTCCTGGTATCGCTTCTCAAGAGGCAGGGGGATGAGCGCCAGGGCGGCCGGAAGAACACCGAGGGTGATCACCAGCAGGCTGAACATGCCGAAGCAGGAAAATAATGCGAACTCACGGATCGTCGGGATGCGGTTGACCAAAAGAGACCCAAGACCGATGATGGTCGTCAAAACCGCCAAGACCGTCGGAAACGAAATGTTCGTGAACGTCGCTTTGGATGCCGCTTGCGGTAAATCGGCCTCGCGGATGCATGTCAGATATTCCGAGACGATATGAAGACAGTAGGCCGTTCCGACGGCGATGAGAAATACCGGAACGATCATGGTGAGCATGGACAGCGGAATCTTTAACAAGGCCATCAAGCCGAATGTCCAGACCAACGATAGAGAAACGCAAACGAGGGGGATGAGAATATATTGGACTTTCCGGAAGAGGAAAAAGAGGATAACGGCTATTAAAAAAAAGGTAATCGGCGGCAGCCGGAAAAAATCTTTCTCGGTGAAACTGACGAGGGCTCGAGAAATCAGCGGCATACCGACTTGATAGATTGATAAGTCTTTTCCCGCCGTTGAAATGAGCCGCTGCACTTGCGGAATGATCCGATCCGGGTCGCTATCGGAGTTCAGCACCAGGGTCAGCGCCGTTGTTTTGCGATCATCCGAATAGAGATTTTTTTTGAAAAGACGGACGTGAGAGACGACCGTGACAAATTTTTCCAGGCTCCAGATCCCGGAAAGATCGACCGCCTGTTTGATCCCCGGCAGGCTGACGACCCGGCGCACACCGTCAATCTTCGAAACGGCTTCGGCTAGATTGCCGATTTTGGCAAACGTTGCGGTCTCAAATACGTTGTCGGCCTTGACGACGATGCGGATGATCTCATCGGAACCAAAGAGTTTTTTAAAGTCCTGGTAGCGGGCGGTTTCCGGGAGGTCCTCGATCTCGAGGTCGTAAATGGACGTCTTGAATGAGAGGTGGGGAATTTGCCAGGCGAAGAAGACGGAGACCGCCAGGGCTATTCCTATGGCAGCCGCAGGTCGTCTAACAGTCCATTCCAGATAGCCGCTTGGAGAAAGAAGTTTGGCGATCCTGCTTCGCATAACCAAGTGCCATCCTGTTTGCGGTTTGTCGGCAGGCGCTAGCGTGAAGATGAGAGGCTAACAACAGAATTTTACTTATATAACAGTTAATTGTCAAACCGAAAAGCTGAGATTTAAAACCAAGTGGCCGAACCGGCGTCTTGTCTCAACAGATTCGCGGCAATTGCTCGCCGGTCAACATGTCCACGATGCGGTTGCCGCCGATTCTGGTTTGCATGGTCACCCGTCCCGGGTGATCGGCCACCACTTCACCAATGACAGCGGCATCCCGACCGTATTCATTCTGCCGGATGACGTCCAAAATGCGGCCGGCATGTTCCGGTGCCACAAATGCCAGCAGCTTGCCCTCGTTGGCCAGATAGAGCGGATCAAAGCCCAACAGTTCGCAGATTCCAACCACTTCCCTCTTGAGCGGGATCCGGTCCTCGAAGATGGTCACGCCCACCTGCGACTTTCGTGCGATCTCATTCAACGCCGTACCGACGCCGCCCCGGGTAGGGTCCCTCAAAACGTGAATCGATCGGCTGGTGGAGAACATGTCGGCCACCATCTGGTTGAGCGGCGCGCTGTCGCTGGTCAACGTCGACTCGAAAGTAAGCCCTTCGCGCTGGGTGAGGATGGTAACGCCATGATCGGCCATCGTGCCGCTCAAAATGACGCGATCGCCGACACAGGCTTTTGTGCTGCCCACATCGACCCCTTCTGGGATGAGTCCAAAACCGGAGGTGTTGATAAAAATTTTATCGGCCGCGCCTTTGGTCACCACCTTGGTGTCGCCCGTGACAACAGTCACCCCGGACTTGCGCGCGGCCGCTCCCATCCCCACCAGAATCCGCTCCAGATCGGCCATCGAAAATCCTTCTTCGATGATCAGACCGACGCTCAAATAGAGCGGTGAACCGCCGCACATGGCGATGTCGTTGACCGTGCCGTTGATGGCCAAGTCGCCGATGTGCCCGCCCGGAAAAAATATCGGATCTACGGTATAGGAGTCGGTGGTGAAGGCCAGCCGTCGGCCGTCAAGTTCGAGTATGGCACCGTCGTTGAGGTCGGCCAGGATCGGGTTGTTAAAGACGGGCAGCAGAATATCGGTCATGAGGCTGTGGGATATCTTCCCGCCGCTGCCGTGGTCGAGCGTCACCTTTTCAAACTTCATATTTACACCGAGAAATTGCGGAAAAGGGCCATTTATGGATGGAAACTAGCTAATCTTGATGATAGCGATAATACGCCGCACACGTCCCTTCGCTCGATACCATGCAGGGCCCGACCGGATCGATGGGCGTGCAGATCTTTTTATACAAAGCGCACTCCGGCGGAATTTTCGAGCCGGTGAGGATCTCGCCGCAGGCGCATCCTTTCGGCTCCTTGGCCTCGGGAAGCGTCAGCGCAAACGTTCTTTCGGCATCAAATGCCGCATAGGATTCTCTGATCTTGAGACCACTACCGGCGATCACCCCGATACCCCGCCAGGCCACGTCGGCCGTTTTGAAAACCTCCTGAAGCAGTTTCCGAGCGGCCGGATTGCCCGCATCCGTCACTGCCCGACCATAGGCGTTTTCCAATGCCGGTGCGCCCGTCTCGACCTGTCCGACAAGCATGGCGATCGCCTGAAGCAAATCGGTCGGCTCGAAACCGGCCACTACGCAAGGGATCCGGTGCGTTTCGAAAAAGTCCCGGTAGCCGTCCAAACCGATGATGACCGACACGTGACCGGGCAGAATAAACCCGTCGATGTTGACACCGCTCAGCGACATCAGGGCGGTCAGGGCCGGCGGCACCAGCTTGTGCGCCGAATAGACAAAAAAGTTGTCCAAGCCCGTCCGCCGGGCGGTTACGACGGCAGCGGCAATCGTCGGCGCAGTGGTTTCAAACCCTACCCCGAGAAAGACGACTTTTTTGTCCGGATTCTTACGTGCGACATCGACCGCGTCCATCGTTGAATAAACCATCCGGATATCGCGCCCGTCGGCGCGTTGCTTCTGAAGCGATGAAACCGTTCCCGGGACCCGCATCAGGTCACCGAATGTCGTGATGATAACGCCTTCTGTCCTCGCCAATGCTATGAAGGCGTCGATTTCCGACTGGGCGGTCACGCACACCGGGCAGCCGGGCCCGGAGAGCAGAGAGATCGTTTCCGGCAGGAGCGATCGAATCCCGCTTCTAAAGATCGACACGGTATGGGTGCCGCAGACCTCCATCAGTCTGATATTTCGGGTGCTGATCCGGCGAATCTTTTCCGCCAGCGACCGGGATAGATCGGCACTCCGGTATTCTTCAACGTGTTTAAGTGACATGTCCGCCGTCCGTTGCCTAGTTTATAGTCACACATAAAGTGTATTTTCCATTGTCGCCCGCTGCTCGACATTTCAAGCCGTCTGTGAATTGTTTGCCATTGCTGCGGCAATGATCGCCTGACCCAGGCTGAGGCCGCCGTCGTTGGCCGGCACTTGTTTGTGTGTATAC
>JBDNAO010000041.1:0-14904 GCA_039768375.1 Desulfobacterales bacterium
CACCTCGCTCTTTCTGGGCTACCCGGGGGTCAAAGACGTGGTACCGGTCACTCGGCCCTACAAGCTTGTCAGCCGCGAGTTTCAGCACGAAGACACCCTGGTGACCGTCGGCAATGTGACCATCGGCAATGGCCACTTTACGATCATTGCCGGACCCTGTGCCGTGGAAAGCGAACAGCAGGCGCTGACCATTGCCAGGCTGGTCAAAGAAAGTGGGGCCCAGCTTTTCCGGGGCGGCGCATTCAAACCGCGCACCTCGCCGTATTCTTTTCAGGGGCTCGGAGAGGAAGGGTTAAAGATTCTGGCGCGCGTCCGCGAGGAAACCGGACTGCCGGTTGTGACCGAAGTGATGGACGACCACACCTTCGATCTGGTGGAAGAATATGCCGACGTGATTCAGATCGGCACCCGCAACATGCAGAATTTTTCCCTTCTGCGACGTGCCGGTCGGGCCCGGAAACCGATTTTCCTCAAAAGAGGCATGGCCGCCACCATCGACGAGTGGTTGATGGCTGCCGAATACATCCTGGAAGGCGGCAACTGGCAGGTTATCCTGTGCGAACGGGGCGTCCGAACTTTCGCCCACCACAGCCGCAACACCCTGGACCTTTCGGCCGTTCCGGTGGTGCGCAAAGAAAGCCATTTGCCGATTGTCATCGATCCCAGTCATGCGGCCGGGCGTCGGGACCAGGTGATCCCTTTGAGCCGTGCGGCTGCAGCCGTCGGCGCCCAGGGATTGATGGTGGAGGTTCACCATGCGCCCGAAGAGGCCCTGAGCGACGGTGCCCAGTCCCTTTATCCGGAGCAGTTTCAGCAGCTCTGCCGGCAGGTGAAGGCGATTTACGACGTGTTTCACGAAGATCGATCGTGACGCGCGGGCGGGCTCTTTACCGAATCACAACGTCAGCGTATGTAAAGGGTGAAAATTAAAAAGATAAGTAAAAAATTCAAGGACAACCCCACTCGATTAAAAGCGAGACCGTATCAGCCAATATGAAGATCTACACCATAGCGGGTGCCTCCGGCACCTCTACGATCCTTGTCGGTGAGCAGTTGCTAAACCTGGCAGCCCATTTGCCGGCTGTAAAAGTTGTCATCATCACCGACCGCAATGTCGAACGGTATTATGTCGATCGGTTTCCGCCGGCAGCGGTCATTTCCCTCGCGCCCGGCGAAGCCTCCAAGTCGTTGGCGACCGTGGAGACCATCTACGGCCGACTTCTCGAACTGGAAGCGGACCGCACCAGTTTCATCGTCGGCATCGGCGGCGGTGTGGTGTGTGACATTGCCGGTTTTGCGGCGGCGACTTTCATGCGCGGTCTGCGCTGCGGCTATGTGGCGACGAGCCTGCTGGCCCAGGTAGACGCCAGTGTCGGCGGAAAAAACGGTGTTAATTTCGGCGGGTTCAAGAACCTGGTCGGGACCTTCAGCCAGCCACAGTTTGTGATCTGCGATCCATTGCTGTTGAAAACCCTGCCCGAGAAAGAAATCCTCTGCGGCCTGGCGGAAGTCGTCAAGCATGCCCTGATACGGGACGCCGATTTGTTTGGCTATCTGGAGAAAAACAGCATGCGGATCCAGAAACTGGAGGCCGATGTGGTGGAGCGAATGGTATCCGATTCGGTGGCGATCAAATCCGCGATCGTCAACGAGGATGAAAAGGAGGGCGGCCTGCGGCGCCTGCTGAATTTCGGTCACACCTTCGGCCATGCAATCGAACATCTCAACCGCATTTCGCATGGCGAGGCCGTCAGCATGGGTATGGTGATCGCCGTGGACATTTCCGTGAGCAAAGGGCTGTTGTCAGTTTCAGATGCGGACAGAATCAAGCAGCTCCTGCACCGCCTCAACCTTCCGGTTCGGTGCGACATCGATCCGGCCCGTATGATCGATGCCATCCGCAAAGACAAAAAAAGAGAAAGCGATGCCGTCCATTTCATCCTGCTGCGCGGCATCGGCGAGGCAGTGGTTCACCATATCCCCCTTGCGGAATTTCAAGATTTTTTCAAGAGTCAAGGGAGCTCATGACACGCCGTCGCCGGTTTTATAACTTCATTTTAAAACCTTCATAACCGTTCACAGGGTTGCAAAGTCCGATGCGTTTCAAACCACCTAATTGTAAGCGTTTATAGGGTGCCGTAGATGCAAGGCGTCGGGCGCGCAGACGTACTTTTGTATTTAAGTGCCCGACAACAAAGCAGATGCGGTGCCCTGTGAACGCTTACAAACCTTCCAACCGATCGGCCGATTATTAGACCTTTTTAATGACCACGAGTGTAATGTCGTCATAGGGGGGCAGTCCTTTCGAGAAACGATTCACCTCATCGAAGACATTCTGTAAGATAGCAGCCGAATTTTCCTTTGCAGACGCCCGAACAATATGGCGGAATCTTTCCTTGCCAAACGCATGCCCCCCGGCATCGCTGGCCTCCCAAATCCCGTCGGTTCCCAACGCGATGATTGTGCCGGCGGAAAGGTGGTCGATTTCGTAGTCAGTGTATCCGAAGCTCTTGTCGACTCCCAAGGGCAGCCCCAATCCGACGAGCTCTTCAAATCGGTCTTCCTCCGGCTTATACATCAAGGCCGGTTCGTGACCCGCACGGACCCAATGCGCCGTCCCGTGCCGGGGGTCAATTTCTATGAAAAACAGGGTCATGAAATGACCGGAATCCCCCATATCCCAAGCGAGGTCCCGGTTCATCTGCGATACGACCTGCGAGGGTCGGCCGGTCTGGGCGGCCCGAGTCCTAATAAAGGCCCTGGCCGAGGTCATGAGCAGGGCCGCATCGACGCCATGCCCGGAGACATCGCCAATAACCACCTGCAGCTTTTCAGTTGAATACTCGGGACCGAACAGAAAATCGAAGTAATCACCGCCGACTTCTTCACAGGAAACACTGCGACCGGCGACATCGAGCCCCGCGATCTTCGGTGCAGCCTGCGGAATGAGGCTCCGTTGAACCTTCCCAGCAAGGGCCAGGGCTTTTTTCTGTTCGGTCAGATCGGCGACAAACGCCACATTGCCCATCTTCATCCCCTGCGAATCCCGCAATGTATTCCCATGGATCAATACGGGAACAATCCGCCCGTCCCTGGCCACAAGCGATCCCTCGAATTTGCGATAGTCTCTGGCCAGAATTCTTTCTCTGTTGAGGGACATGAATTCGCTAAACTGCTTTGTCGCCAAATCAATCGGCGTCTTGCCCAGAATATCCTTCGGCTGGTATCCGAGCATCCGGCAGTAGGCATCGTTCGCATATTGGATCTTTAGATCATCATCCATCATGAGAAAACCTTCGCCGGTGGTTTCAACAATTCGCCGAAACTTTTCCTCACTTTTTCGGAGTTCTTCCTCTGCGAGTCGGCGTTCGGTAATGTCGATAACGATACCCTGATAGTAGCGTTTATTGCCGGCGGCGTCCCTGACGACGGTGGTCTGATCTTCAACCCAGCGGATAGCGCCTTTACTGGTGACGATTCTGTAAAACTGGGTGTATTCCTCGACGTTTTTTCGGGTATATTCTTTGATTTCTTCAGTCATCCGTTCATGGTCATCCGGATGCACGATATCTCTGAAGACAGTCTGTCCGCTCAGAAAACGATCGGCCGTGTACCCGAAGCGGGCAATGTTTTCAGAAACATATATCAGGCGGGGATCATCGCCCGCGAGGCGTCTGAACAGGATGACGGGGCTTTTGTCGATAATCACCTGGGCCATGTGCAGGGCTTCAGTTGTTTGATCCCGCTGCGAGAACTCTCTGAACGCTGAAAGGCTTTGGTCAGGGCATTTAATTATTAAATCATTGCACTGCTTTTCTAACGTTTCAAGTCGCCGCCGCAGCGTGCTGGCAGCAGCTGCCTGGCGGCGCAACTCCTGTAGCTCTTGAATGAGGTCATCTTTTGATTTGTCACTGTCCGGTTTCATTTTCCGTTCGACCCTACCGTTCTGAATTTGTGCCCATCCACGGCTTCATTAAGGGCACTGATTAGTTTCCGATCCAGAAATCGCCATTTTCTGCAAGTTCAAGGAAATCAGCGGCATTGCGCGGAGGCGCACTCGTGTACGCCGCACAAGCGATTCCGTAGACCTGTCACGTCTTTAGCGTGATTGACGCCGAACTGTCCCGAAGCAGGCGGGGAATTGCGGAAAAGGGCCATTTATGGACGGAAACTAAATAGGGATGCGACTGCTCTTTTTACCTTATTTCGACCCGATACTTCTTCAAAAACCCCGCTGGATTGTAAGACATCTTGGCTTGCCGCAGGCCATCTTCTCCGAGGTCCTGTTCGCGGTTCACGATTTTGAAGTTGTCCGAAAGGCTTTCCAGGAACATCTGATTGATCGCCTGGTAGACCCCTTTGTAATCGGGGCAGCCTTTTTCGTAATGGACCACGATCGACGCGTCACTCATTCTTTCGGCCAGAGTGTAGGCGACAATAATGTCTTCAACAATGATCACCCCGCCGGTCAGGCCGACCAAATCGTTCCAGTGCATGAGAATTTTAAAGACCGAGCGGTTTTCGGCCGAGAGAACATCGGACGACTCGCAGTCCCGCCAGTTGCACCAATCGGCCTGCATGGCCATGGCCGGTTCTATCATGGCCGGGCTGAACGTCTCGAACCGGTAATCGTATTTAGTGATGAATTGTTTGAGCAAATTTTTCTTTTTGTGAAATCGGTTGCCTTTCAACTCCACCATTTCGTTTATATCGTAAAGGTAGTCCCAGTGATCGCGATCTTCTTCAATAATGATCCTGTCCCCGAAGTTCTTCTGCCATAGCCGGCTTAGCGTCTCAGGTATGCGCATGAATCGGGTACCGGATTTGAATCGGCGTTTGAAGACGTCGCCCCAATCGATCGCTTCCCATGGGCCGATCGGCGCCCAGAGGCGTGTTTGCGGTTTGGATTGCCGGATCCATACGAGATTTTCGTCCCAAGCCCATGTCAGACCATATTCGTCCGCCCACCCGAAGAGGTTCGAAAAGCTGTAATCACTTGATATCTGAGAACACTGCTCCAAAGCTTTCAGGTAGTTCGCTTGCAGTTCCAGGTGGATCGGTTCGAATTCCATCTGCATGTCGATTGTCTCCGGTTGATTGATAAGGTGCGCGGTTTCAAATGAATCCCGCGACCCCGGTCGCGTTCTTAGGGCCGCGGCAAGAAATAATGACACATCTTGATTGTTTTTTGGCCCGTCAACCGCGTCACATCCACCAACACATATCCCGATATGCGCCGGCGGATGTGCCTTGTAGACGAACCCAAATTCTGCGCAATCTTGTGTGATTATTTTTCGCCGAGGCCCTTACTTTTGTCACTTTTCCTGAAAGGCTTCGACCAGTTGACGGCCGGCCTGGTAGGCTTCATCCTGATACGCCGGAAACCGGTGCACGTCATCTTCGAAATCAAGGCCCCGGTAGAGAAGTGACCGCCACAGTTCCGTATCGAGCACATCGAAAAAATACTTCATGCTCATCAGAGCCCCGTCGAAGAGTTTTTTGCCACCGGTGGCACCGGCCGATATGAAGAGCCCCTTGCGGGTGGCGGTCCATTGCCGGAAGGGAATTTTATCGATCCAGTACTTCTTCACCCAAAGCGACTGACAGCGGTCCATTAGTATTTTGATTTGAGCGCTGACAGTATAAAAGAAAATTGGTGAAGCGATCATGACGCCCTTTGCTGCCGTAAGGTGATCGCGAACCGTTTCAAAATCGTCCTTGATCGCACAGAGGCCGGATTCCTTGCAGGCATAAATTTCCAGGCATGGAGACATCTTTAAGTCTCTCAAAACGAACTCGGTCACTGTTGCGCCCGCTTCGACCGCACCGCGCACCGATTGCTTCAGTAAGGTGGACGTATTGCCGTTCCGCCGCGGACTGCCGTAAATTGCAACAATTTTGGGCATATCTTCCCGTTCACTGATCATTGTTCAGATTTCGAGCACCAAGCCGATCGGGCAGTGATCCGAGCCGAAGATGTCGTTGTCAATAAAGGCTTCTTTAACCCGGCCGCTTTCGACCAGGTCGCGCGTGACGAAAAAATAATCGATCCGCCAGCCGATGTTCCGCTCGCGGGCTTTGAAGCGATAGGTCCACCAGGAATACTTCACGGTATCCGGATACAGGTGCCGATAAGTGTCCACATAACCGCGTTCGACGATGCGGTCCAGCCAGTCCCGTTCGATGCGCAAAAAGCCAGAGGTCTTCTCGTTGGCCTTCGGATTTTTCAAATCGATCTCGTTGTGAGCCGTGTTGTAGTCGCCGGTAATGACCAGGCTGCGGCCCGCTTGTTTGAGCTGATCGGTATATTCGAAGAAGGCGTCATAGAAATCGAGTTTGAACTGCAGCCGCTCCGCACTCATTTGTCCATTGGGAAAATAAACGTTGAAGAAGACAAAGTCCCCGAAGTCCATCTCGATCATCCGACCTTCGGCATCGAACTCAGGCCGGTCGAGTCGGACGTTCACTTTCTGCGGTGAAGTTCGCGTGTAGGCCCCGACACCGCTGTAGCCCTTTTTGCTCGTGGCACAGGACCAGAAGCTTTCATAGCCGGCGATGGAGCGCATCTCCTCGGTGAGTTGCGGTTCCTGCAGTTTGGTTTCCTGGAGGGCGACGACATCGGCGTCGAGACCTTTTAAAGAATCCAGAAATTTTTTTTTCATTACGGCCCGCAGACCGTTTACATTCCAAGAAATAAGGGTCATCTTTTTTCCGGCCATCGATTACTCTCCCAGCAAACCGGCGACCAAGCCGGCACAATCTTGGGCGCCGGCGTGGTCGAGTGTGTTTTTAAGTGACTGGAAACAGGCGCGGACAATGGCTGTTTTCGGGCGTGAGGATTCAAACTGGGCATCGACGGTTTTCAGATCGGCCATCACCTCTGCCAGTGCGTCGAAAGGCAACCCGATGCTGCCGGCTTGCTGTTTGAGAGCATCTGTAACCCGTTCGACAGCCTGCCGGACTTCGGTTGACATCACCGGATCGGTACCGAAGCAAAGGGTCTGTGCCTGTGGTTTGGATTCGCCGAATCCCGAAGCTTCGATTTCCTCGACGGCGGAGGGTGTGATGCCGATGCCGCCCGACAGGGTGCGAATTTCCAGCATCATCCAGCCCATGAGGTCTTCCGCCAGATGGGATGCGGCGGTCCGGTCGATTCCCAGCTCGGAGCCGATATCGTACATCGACACCTGTTTGGCAGGATCGCCTTTGGTCTGTCTGTAAACGCTGAGTAGAAAAGTGCGCCCGTTTTCATCTAATTCGCCAAGCCGCATGCCGTATCACTTCCTTTGCCGATTGGAAACGATGGATCCACTTTTAAAAAGTGGCTGTTGCCGGTATATGTTATTGGACGATCTGCCGGACGGCATCTTCCAATTCGGGGTATTTGAAGCTGAACCCGCTGTTCAGAAGGTTCTCGGGAACAACGCGCAGGCTGTCGAACAGAGCCGTTGCGGCCTCTCCAAGGGCCAGCCGAAGCATGAGTTTGGGTGCCGGCAGCACTGCTGGTACGCCCAGCACCCGGCCCAGGGTTTTGGCCAGTTCACGGTTGCGGACCGGATTGGGCGAGCAGAAATTAAACGTTCCTTTCAGGTGCTCATTTCCAATCACAAAAAGACAGGCCGACACGACGTCTTGCAAATGGATCCATGGAAACCACTGTCTGCCGTTACCCAGTGGGCCACCGGCGAACATCCGGAAAGCCGGTATCATTTTTTCAAGTGCCCCGCCGCCTTTGCCCAACACGATTCCGAATCGCATAACCACTGTCCGGATGCCGTGTTCTTCGGCTCTCAAGGCCTCTTCTTCCCAATCCTGGCCGACCTGCGCCAGATAGTTTTTTCCGGGCGGATCGGACTCGGTCAGGATATCATCGCCTCGGTCGCCGTAGTAGCCGACCGCCGAGGCGCTGCACAAAAAGGTACCCCGATGAACCGCCAGGGCGTCCACCACGTTGCTGGTTGTCAGAATACGGCTGTTGTAGATCTCTTTCTTGTAGCGTTTCGTCCATCGGCCCATGATGTTGCGGCCGGCCAGGTTGATGACGCCGTCGACATCTTCCAGTTCCGCTTGCCAGGGGCCTTCCCGCGCGGTATTTGCCTGGATGAAGCGGAACCTGTCGTGAGTCACGATATCGGTCCGAAGAAAAGTCCCGGTCGCAACAACGTTATGCCCCTTTTCCAGGAGATCTCTGGTAATGGCCGTTCCGATGAAACCGGTCCCACCGGTGATAAGAATCTTCATCTGGTACCTCTATTTTTGCCCACAATTTATCAATTGAACCGACGTTGTCAAGCAAGTATCAGGGCTGCAGCGGCCAAAAGATGGGCACGACGAGAAGAATGACGACCAGAATGACGAGGGTCAACGGCCCGCCGATTTTGAGGTAGTCGATAAAGCGGTACCCTCCCGGGCCCATGACGAGAATGTTGGCCGGGTGTGCGATCGGTGTCGTGAAACTGGCAGAAGCCGCCATGGCGACCGCCATCAGGAGCCCGTGGGGTGACAGCCCCATGCTGGCGGAGGTGCTGAACACAATCGGCGCCATGAGGACGACAAGCGCCGCGGTTGGTATGAAGCAGGTTGCCAGGAAAGTTAAGGCAACCAGGCCGAACATCACGGCTTTGGGGCCGTAAGGGCCGACAAGGGCCACCACCCCTTCAGCAATGAGCTTTGCAGCTCCGGTTTGATCGAGGGCGGTTCCGAGCGGTAGCATTCCGGCGATGAGAAAAACCGCTTTCCATTCGATCTGTCGGTAGGCTTCTTCCATGGTCAGGCAGCGCATCAGGACCATGAGCGCCGCACCGATAACAGCCGCAATATAAATCGGAACCCAGCCCATGATGACCGGCAACAGCACGGCGACCATGACCAGCGTCGAGGTTTTGGCCTTTCCGGGATGGGAAATTTCCTGGACGATTTCCCTTAAGACAATAAAATCGGGTTCGCGTCCCAGCAGTTGAAGTTTTTGGCGGGGACCAAACAGCAGCAGGGCATCCCCGAAACGGAGGGGCAGATCTGGCAGGTCGCTGAAGAGAGCCTCTCCCTGACGCCAGACGGACAGCACGTTCAGTCCGTACTTTTCCCGAAAAGCCAGTTGCCGCAAGGTTTTTCCAACCAGGGCCGTTTGGGGAGAAAGGATGGCTTCCACCAGACCGGTGTCGCCGGCTGTCAGCTCTTCTATCCTCGGTTCGATCCTGCGGTCGACCTGAAGCCCCCTCAGCCCCTCTAGAATCACGATGTCTTCCCTGCGGGCCTCGACGATGAGATGGTCTTCGGATTGCAGAACTTCACCGGGTTCGGGGATGACCGACCGGCCGCTTTTCCGCTTGATGCTCAGGATTCGGATTCCCATCGCCGCGCCCAGCCGGCTCTCCCGAAGGGTTTTTCCGGCCAATACAGAATCTTTGGGGACCCGCATGGCCAGCAGTCGCGCATGCAGGTTGTACACCTCACCAATATCTTCAGGGGTAACCGTCTGAAAATGATCCGTCTTATTCCGGTCCTTCAGGTGTTGCATGTTTTCCTTGCGCCCCATAATCAGGAGCACATCATCCGTCTGCAGGGGGATATGCTGAAGGTCAACGCGCTTGACGCTGTCATTACGCCGGAGGGCCAGAACGATAGCGCCGAATTGATTTCGAAAATCAAGCGTTAACAGCGTTTGACCGCAAAATTGGGAAACGGACGCCAGGCGGCACTCCACGATGTCCAAGTCTCCCGCCACGAGGGTGTTAAAATCGATGGGTTCATCCTCAATAACCAGGCGATTCCAGTTGCTGACCTCCATGAAATTTTCAATTCGGCCTTCAACCGTCAACAGATCTCCGGCTTGCAGGAGCTCCGATGGTCCGGGCGCCATTAGAATTCGATCGGCCCGAGTGATACCGATGACGTTCAATCCGACCGCGGAATGCATGCGGCTGGCGGCGAGGGTTTTGTTGACCAGCGGAGATTGCGGCGGAATCCTGACAGAAAAGAGGTGTTGCTGGATGCCGTACTGGTCGCTCAAATCTTCACGACGACTGGACGATTCTTTGACAACATCGCGTCGGGGCAGCATGTGTCGGCCGACAAGGGCCATGAAAGCGATGCCGCTGAACATGACGATCAATCCGACCGGTGTGAAGTCGAAAAAGGTGAACGGTTTGAATCCATTGTCCAGAAGGGCGTCGGTCACCAGGATGTTGGGAGGGGTGCCGATCTGGGTGGTCAAACCGCCGAGAAGACACCCGTATGCCAATGGCATCAACAAGCGTGAGGGAGGTGTGTGCGTGTGGTGGGCAAGGCCCATGACCACCGGCAGCATGAGGGCGGCCACTGCCACGTTGTTCATTACCGCCGACATGATGCCGGCGCTCAACATGATGACGACGATCAGAGAGATTTCACTCCGCCCGGCTATCCGGCGCACGAAGCCGCCGATGATGTTGGCCACGCCTGTGAGCGTAAGGCCGCCGCTTAAAATGAACACCGCCCAAATCGTGACAACGGCTGGATTGCTGAAACCGGCCAGCGCATCGACCGGGCTTACTAACCCTGTCAGGGCCACGGCCCCGAGGGCGAGAAGAGCGGTCACTTCCATGGGAATCCATTCGGTGATGAGCAGGACGACAGCAGTAGCCAAAATAAAGAGCGTCAAGGCAATATCGGGCGTCATTGCGAAAGCCTTCCCGTGTGATGGTTTATGGGGTCGTTGGCAAACGAGATAATAAGAAGTTACGGCTTGATGTCCAGTCGGTACAGAGGGGCCGGGAGCTTTTCTGACGTCAGGAAAAGTTTCGTCCCGTCCGTACTGAAGCACATGGCTTCGGCCTGGCGCATCCACGGCATGTCCAGCGCAATGGGGGGGCGAGCGAACACCCGCGGCCAGCTTTCATTTTTCTGACGGTAAAACAGATAAGGCTGTTTGTAGGTCAGAACAGCGATGATTTTTCCATCCGGCGAAATGTCCATCGCCGTCGGTTGAGATCTAAAACGGCCCAACAGGGGATCTTCGCGCAATTCTTCGGCTGTGAGTTTCGGAATTCCACCGACCCTCGTCACCGGCCGGGCCGTCTGAACCTTATCGCTTTGAGTGAGGCTAAGAGGCAAGGAGTAGAGAACAGGTGGCTCGGTGCGCTTGGTCAACAACAGGATTTCCCGGTGTTGCACATCGACCGCGACACCCTCGCAATCCCGCGGACCGTCGGCGTAGACATACTCGATCCGCCTTGACAATTCCAGCGGCGCCTTCTCGACGATTCCCGCCGGGCCGACACGCGGTTCCTCAATCATGTAAAGGACGCAGGATTTCCGGCGGTTTTCGTTATCGCCGCAGTCGGCGATCAGCAGAAAAGCAGTTTGGTTGTAGACAAAGGCGGCGAGGTCTTCCCAGTCCTGATTGCGGGCGTTGCCAATGGACACGTGACCATAATCCGATCCATCGAGGCCGACGGCATAGATCAGAGGTCCGTTGCCGCCGTCGTTGATCACCCACAGAACATCCGTGCGGCGTCGAGACGCGGCGATTCCGCTGGCTTCACTGATGCTGCTGTCGGACAGGTTGCCGAGAAAGGATATCCCCGAACCGTGTGCGGTCTCTTTCGGAGGGTCCTTGGCGGATGCGACTGTCGGGGAACCGAGGGAGCAGGCGATTGCCAGGAGCGCACAACTGACACATGCCACCCGGGTCGTACGGTAAATAATGGTCTTCATTCTGCTTCGCTGTCGGTTTTTACGCTTCCGATAATGATGCCGGCGGGCTTTTGCCCGGCGTAGGTCTGCGCCAGCCATGTAATCGTATCACGGGAGATCCCGGTCACCCCTGCCGTCCATTCGGGCGTGACGTGTTGGATCGCCTGCCGAAAGCGCTCAAAGCCGCGCACCCGTTTTTTTATGAACTCGGCATCTGTGGGTTCCCTATGATCTCAAATCTCCCGTTGTCAGGTAGAGCCTGAGACCGCCGTGACGGATTTCTTGGACGGAATACGGAAAGGAGATACGTTTCAGAAGGTCTTTCCGCGGCACGACCAGCGCCACCCGCCACCCACGCCATACGGCTTTCAGCCGGTTGCATAGATCTTGAAATAACGCGTCGCTTTGTTTCGGAGATCCCATGCGTCGGCCGAATGGCGGGTTGATGGTGAGCAGACCCGGAGTGGCGCCGAATTCACGGGGCGTCAGGTCAAAAAAATCGCGGTTGGACACGGCGATGGACGCTGACAGACCGGAATTTGCGGCGTTTTCTTCGAGGGCCTTGCAGGCGGACGGGTCGATGTCCGCAGCGAAGATGGCGGCATTGGTGGTGCTGGCGATTCGTTGGGCGCATTGGTCTTTGGTGTGCTTCCAGCGTCTGTGGGTGAGTGCGAAGGCCGGCCAGCCGCTAAAGGCAAAATCTCTGAACCAGCCGGCCGGAATGTTGCGTGCCCGCAGCGCGGCCTCGAGAGAAAAAGAACCCGCCCCGCACATCGGGTCGACCAGCGGTTCAGGCGGGGAGTATCCGGCTAGTATCAGCATGGCCGCCGCGATCGTTTCCCTTAGAGGGGCGGCCGTCACCTGTCTTTTCAGCCCGCGCCGGTAGAGGCTTTCTCCGCTGCTGTCCAGCGATACCGCAAAATGGTCGTCAACCACCCGGATAAATATTCGCTGGCTCAGAGCCGCACTTTCATTCGGCTTCGGGTCGATCCTTCCCACATCCCAGCGGGCAGCGATGGCTTTTTCAAATCGTTCGGAGATGGCGACGCCATGATAGAGGCGGGAGTGGCGGGCAGTCACATTAAAACGGAGCGGATGGCCCGGATGCAGATAGAGCTCCCAGGGCATCGCGGCCAGTTTTTTTTCGAGCGTCAAAAAATTGGAAGCCTTGAAGGCACCGATCCGCATGAGAACCCGGTTGGCCGTGCGAAGGCAGAGGTTGGCCAGGTAGCCGTCGTAGAGGCGGCCGTTGAAGGAAACTCCGCCCTCGGTCGCGCGGCCCTCGGGGCCGACCAATGACAATGCCTGAAGCTCGTGCAGGCACATGGGTTCGAGGCCGGGACTCGCCGCGGCGAAAAATTCCATTGAACGGGCGACGACCTGACGTTTAATGCGTTTTTCAAAAGACGGCATCGCTCAATTGAGGTATCAGTAAAAGGCGTTTTTGTAAATCTGTTAACGCGTGTCCCTCCGCTAATCCCGCAGAGCATAAAGATGTTTCCGACATTGACTTTAAGGCCGGGATTCTGTATCACTCCCCAAATGCAGTAAACGGCACGACAGGAGGGAGGTACCGACACCATGGCCGGAATCAACAAAGTTATTCTGATCGGCAATCTGGGACGCGATCCGGAAATCCGTTACACACCGGACGGCACTGCAGTCGCAAACTTTTCGATTGCAACGTCCATGGAATGGACCGACAAAGGCAGTGGCGAGAAAAAAGAACGCACGGAATGGCACCGCATCGTTGCCTGGCGAAAGCTAGGCGAATTGTGCGGCCAGTATCTGTCGAAAGGCCGGCAGGTGTACGTCGAAGGACGCCTGCAAACCCGCGACTGGCAGGACAAGGACGGCAACAAGCGTTACACGACCGAGGTCGTCGCCACCGAGGTGCAGTTCCTGGGTCCCAAAGAGTCTTCCGGGCCGCGAGATGCTTACGGCGGCCCACCGCTTCCCGATTCTGAGCCCCCGTATATGGATTCGAAGGATGACGACATCCCGTTTTGAGGATCCGCGCTGTGCTGCAGCGGTTGACCGATATCCCATCGCTGCGCGCGGTAACAGCTATTGGTTGACGGATGTGATAGAGGTAGACGTTAGGCTGGGACGAAGGGCAGTATCGAAAAAACTGCCCTCCGCGGTTGAATGTTACTGAAGCAGTCGGCGCTGCTTCGCCATACATTATACATTTTTACGCGTCTTTTTTTTCTTCGATTTTTTCGGGTTCCTTCGGCGTTTCATCCTCTTTTGTGGCGCCTTTGAAGTTCCGGATGGCTTTGCCCACTCCGGAACCGATTTCCGGCAGTTTGCCGGCCCCGAAAATGATCAAGATGATCACCAGGATAATTATCAACTCGGGCATTCCGATTCCAAACATATATGCCTCCTGCTATTTGTCGGGTCTTTTTTGCTTGAGTTCCTGCAAGAGTTGCAGAAATTCTTTGGATTTCAGGTAACGATCGATGGCTTCCTGATAGGCGATCCATTTATGCCATAATTCGAGCCAGGCGTCATTGTGCCAGTAGCTGGCGGGGTCGCCGCGGCCTTTGCGACGCTCGAAGTATTCGTGGTACTCTTCCGTACAACTCCCACACAGACGATACGGTATCTTCGTTTTACGGCTTTCGGTTTCCATGTGGCTATGTGCGGGGCCGATCTGGGTGCCGCATTTTTCGCACTTATACGCACAGTGAGTGCACTGGAAAACCTTTCGGACGGCCTGAATTTTCTGCTTCCTGACGATGGCGTCCTTTTTTTCCCTTGACTGAGTCAGTTTGTCATCGATGGAAATGATGTCGGCCACGGGTCACCTTATCGTATCAATCATCCAAACACCACACACCGCTGTTTCTAGCGGGCGAGATCCCGTCAAAAATTAACCGGCCGTACCTCCGGTGGCAGCGGCAGTGTTGCCCGACGGTGGAGTCGGGGAAAATACCGAAATAAGATCCTGTAATCGTTAAATTTATTGTGGTTACTCATCCTATTTGCAACTGCTTCATGTATAGCATCGGCGCGTGAACGTGTCAATCATTACAAGTGAAGATCGTCAAACGGATAACCAGCCCATCGCTCCTTCCAAGTCCTCGAAGGCCTTTTGAAATCAGCTTGTCATTCATGGCCTTTCATGTTAACCATCCAAATTTAGCCTATAAGTGGTATTTTCACGCAATTCCGGAACGGAAACCAATCGGCGGTGGTCCTTGAATGTGCATGGACACTATATTA
>JBDNAO010000296.1:0-3525 GCA_039768375.1 Desulfobacterales bacterium
ATCGCGAATTGAAATGGTTCTGACATTTTCCAGGTCTTCGACCTTGATCACCCGGGTCGGACAGATGTTGGCGCAGGTGCCGCAACCGATGCAAAGATTCTCTATGGGCACGACGAAATTCTGACCGTTGCGCTGCTCCATTTTCAGGGCACCGGGGCCGACGATCTCTTTGCAAACACGGATGCACAGTCGGCAACGGATGCAGCCGTCGGGCGGTGAACCGACAGCGATGCCAAAGGATTCGGCCAGGGCAACAATGGTCTCGGCCTGCGGCGCCATCTGCATGAGATTTTTGAACGCCCGGGTCCTGGCCCGTTCCACCAATTCCCCCGTGGTTCTGATCTCCATCCCATCCTTGACTTTGAGAATGCAGGACAGCATGGCCAACTTTCGCCCCGAGGCACGGCCCGGCACCTCGACCGCACACAGTTTGCACGAGCCTGAGGGCTTGAGAGCGGGATGGAAGCAAAGGGTGGGGATACGGATGCCGTTCGCTTTT
This sequence comes from Desulfobacterales bacterium, assembly GCA_039768375.1. GTDB lineage: Bacteria > Desulfobacterota > Desulfobacteria > Desulfobacterales > SG8-13 > JARFQH01. Next base: position 500 of record JBDNAO010000296.1, read on the forward strand.
AATACTTCTAGAACGGATTGGTTCGTTTCGGCGTCGAATTCCCGACCGTCAATGGTAATATGAATCATCGATTATCTCCGCCAAGATGAATCTGGAATTTTAACACGAAAATATAATGTAAATCGAAAATAAGGTGGGCGCCTCCGCCCGGATAACCGGTTTCGAAAGGCGGCTGAAACTCGCCGCCAACGGGCTCTATGCCCGGACCAATCCCGTATTCAAATAAGGGGTTCGGATTTGTCCCGAATGGTGTGCCTTTCATGCGTTATTGGCATTGGGTCCGGCCTAAGACCCCGAAGGCGGCTCAGACAGTCAGCCGCTGTTCTCAACCGCTCATCCGGGCTCCGGCGCATCATTTTCAAGCACCGTGGCGACCAGGGTCATAAACGTTTAACACCAAAATCTTGAGTGAGCCCTCGGTGGCGCGGTACTCTTAATCCAATCCGGCATCATGCAGATCGGCTATATATTCTTTCAAGTGATGCATTTCGTCATCGAGCGATGTCAACCGATACTCGACCAGATCGCTGGCCGTCAGCATGCCGATAATCTTTTCATTTTCGATCACGGGCAGATGACCGATACCGGCTTTGAGCATCACGTTCATGGCCGTATCGATCTTGTCATCGGGCTTTGCCGTAATGAGGGTTGCCGTCATCGCGTCGCCCAATCGGACATCGGCAAACGCTTTGGCCTTGTCCCGCAGATAGGTCCGCAAGACATCCCGTTCGGCAAATATCCCCACAGGCCGGGTGTTTTCGGTGACGATCAGCGCACTGACCTTGTTGGCCGTCAGCGCATTGATGGCGTCGTCGACGGTCCGGTCGCTTTCCATGGAAAAAACCGATCGGCCCATTTTTTTCAATAAGTCTGATACGGCCATTGCCATGATCCTTTCGGGTTGACCGAAGATCCGGGCGGTGACTTTCCCCGGTTCTAATCTTCCAGAAGCCGCAGGCAATCCTGGGGAAAACGGTGCGTCCCCTTGCCCACCAGGCTGACCTCGACCAGGGAATCGGGATCGTTGATGGTGTTGTCCGGATCGGTGATGATGCCGTGAAGACCGATGTATTCATCCATATAGGCTTCCCAACTCTCGTCACCGGATCGCTGAAAGATTTCCACTCTCTGGCCTCGACGAAATACCATCTGGCTGTCTCCTCGACTTACTTAGTTTCCGTCGACAAATGGTCCTTTCCCGCAATTTCGGCGTCAATCACGCCTTGGGCGTGACAGGTCTGGAATCGCTTGTGCGGCGTACGGGAGTATGCCTCCGCGCGATTCCTTGATTTCCTTGAACTTGCAGAAAATTGCTCATTTCTGGATCGGAAACTAATCAGTGCCCTTAGGTTGTCTCGAAAAGTTGTCCGTGGTGACTTTGGCAGTCGCGTGACGCAGACACGCGTCACAAAGCGTTCGCGTGCCGGCGGCCCGGGCCACGGTCTGGGTCCGCTTGCGGACGAATTCGATATAGCGGGCCGGTCCCAAGACCGCCCCGCAATCTTTGCAATACAACAGTTTCTGCCGGTTTAGAATCGTCCCGCACAGGGACAGGATTCTCTCATCGCCCCTGTCTTCCATCCGCATGGCACCGGTAGGGCAATTGGCGGCACAGGCACCGCAAGCAATACAGCGCTCGGCGGTTATCCTGAAATCGGTCTCCACCGGATGATCGAAGTCGAAATAGCCCATCTGCAGCGCGTTGACCCCCATTTTGTCGCGGCAGATCTCCACGCATTTGCCGCAGCGCAAGCAGATATCGCAGCGCAGGCAACGCCGGGCTTCTTCTCGGACTGCGTTTTCCGGATATCCCAACTCCACCTGTTGAAATGTCGTCCGTCGGCGGTCGAGATTCAGAAGCGGCATATCGGGACGTTTCAGCGTCATTTTGGTGCTGGCCGGCACTTCCAGCCAATCGATCCGGCCGCGCCGCACCGGAACCCGCGGCATGCTCGGCTGGGGGATGCCCGACAGGTAACGGTCGATCGATTCAGCCGCTCGTTTGCCGCCGCCGATGGCTTCGATCACGGTTGCCGGTCCGGTCACCGCGTCACCGGCGGCGAACACACCCGCTTGTGAAGTCTCCATGGTGGCCGAGTTGACCTGAATGGTGTTGCGCCGGGTCCAGTCGAGCCCATTGACCTCCGTCATGCAGGTGTTGTCGACCTTTTGACCGATGGCACTGATGACCACGTCGGCCGGCATCAAAAACTCGCTCCCTTCGATCGGCTTCGGGTACCTGCGGTCCTGGCCTTCCATTTTCACCAGTTCGGCCCTCAGGCAGCGCAGGCCGTCGATGCCACCATTGTTTTTAGTGACCTCGATGGGAATGGTCAGAAAGGCGAACCTTATCCCCTCTTCCTCGGCCTGTTCGACTTCCTCCCGGTCGGCCGGCATTTCGGTCCGCGCGCGCCGATAGGCGAGTGTCACCTCCTTGCACCCCAGCCGCAGGCAGGTTCGGGCGGCGTCGATGGCCACATTCCCGCCGCCGATCACCACCACCGTTTTGCCGGGTACCGTTCGATCCCCGAGGGCGACCCGCCGCAGAAAAGCGATGGCTTCCAGGACCTGCGGGCACCCTTCCTCGCCCGGAATCCCCAGCTTGAAGGCTTGATGGGCGCCGATGGCAAAGAAGAAGGCGTCGAAACCTTCGCCCTTGAGGTCAGCCAGGGTCGCATCCTGCCCGAAACGGGTATTGAACCTGAACTCGACCCCCAGGTCGGTCAGCATGGCGACCTCGCGATCGATGATTTCCCGCGGCAGGCGATAGCGGGGAATGCCCAGCAGCAGCATGCCGCCGGCCATCGGTTGCTGCTCGATCACCCGTACACCGTAGCCTTTCAAGATCAGGTAATAGGCCGCACTCATCCCGCCGGGACCGGCGCCGATCACGCACACTTTTTGACCCTTGTCCGGCGCCTTTTCCGGATTCCGGTAGCTGCCTTCGGACATGGCCCTCTCGGCGGCAAAGCCTTTGAGAAATTTGATCGAGATCGGCGTGTCGATTCGGGCGCGAACGCACATGA
>JBDNAO010000042.1:0-4937 GCA_039768375.1 Desulfobacterales bacterium
AGGTGACCAGGCCCTCATCTCGAAAGGACGCTTGAAGAGTTCCACAGATGGCATCGCCTGGGTTTTGGACGGTCCCGGCAACGCACTATATTTTTTTGACGGCAATAATAAAACCTATGCCACCGGCACTGTGGAAGACTACTGCGGTGCGACAACCGCAATGGTCGAACTGACGATGAAAAATCTGCCCACCGAGCAGCGCAAGACGCTGGAACAGCTGATGAAAAAAGATAAAGAGGAAGCCCGCCACACGGTTAGCGTGACAGCAGACGGCGACGGTGGGATGATTGCGGGGCTGAAAACGGCTAAGTACAGGGTACAGGTGGATGGTGAGCTCTACGAAGAAATATGGCTGGCCACCGACAGCGACCTGCTGAATGAATTCAAACCCTTGAAACCGCTGCTGCGAAAATTCAGCACCTGCGCAAGTACTTTTGGAACGGAGTTTACTCCGGAAAACGCGCCCGAGTACCTTCAGTTGATGGAGCGCGGGGTCGAAGTCAAGAGCATCGCTTACACCGATGGCAGTCCGGAACCCGTTACCGCTGTCGTTAAACTGGAAAAAAAAGACTTACCGGAAGCCGAGTTTTCCGTTCCCCGCGATTACCGCCAAATCACTTTCGGAGAAATGTTGAAATCCCAGATGGATTAACAAATGAAAGTCGTCTTCAACAACGTCTTGTGCACGACGGATTTATCGGATTTCTCCAATATGTCCGTTTATTACGGCGCGGCCCTGGCCCGGGTATTCGAAGCCACGCTCCACCTGTGCCACGTGATCGACCTTCCGATCGTCTCGGTTCACGGCGAAGCCTTCACCTATCCCCCCGATTACGTGCAAACCCTCAAAGAAGATGCATTGCGGCAGATGGACGCTCTCATGAAACCGCTTCAGGTAAAATGGGCGCCCCATGTCGAAATGGGCGCCATCGCCCACACCGTTTCCGATCTGGTGGGCATGACGCAGGCCGACCTGGTGGTTTCCGCCAGCCACGGCCGTTCGGGTCTAAAACGGCTGTTGCTCGGCTCGGTCACCGAACAGTTGCTTCGGAGCATCCGCTGCCCGTTTCTGGTCGTGACCGCGCCTGAAAAACAGGGCGCCGATCTTGCTGAGAAGAAGATCACGCGGGACACCGTCGAAAAATTCCGATTGAAAAAAATCCTGGTCGGTTCTGATTTTTCTCAGGATTCGGCCAATGCGTTGACCTACGGCTTCAGCCTGGCTCAGGACTTTCAGTCGGAACTTCACCTGGTACACGTGGTGGAGCCTTTTGCCTACTCCGACGCTCTCATGCACGACCCCATGACAGCCGAAGTGCAGACTGATCTGAATGCCCTCCTGACCGGAAGGCTCGAATCGCTGGTGCCGGCCGAGGCCCGCAACTGGTGCGAGGTCAAGGCCAGCTGCCTGGCGGGCATGCCTTATGAGGAGTTGGTCAAATATGCCGTTTTACACGCCGTCGACTTGATCATTTTGGGCATCCGGGGTCGCGGGCTCGTCGAAACGCTCTTGCTGGGATCGACCACCGACCGCGTGATTCGGCGGGTCTCTTGTCCGGTACTGGCGGTCGGGCCAGCGGCGGACGCTAAAGGTTAACAATGCTGGCTGCAGTGCGCAAGAGAAACAGAGGATCAAGTGGAATTATTTTTTGCTGGGGCCCTAACATCAACCTGCCGACCCGTTACCCTGCAAATCGGTTCTGACATAGAGTTTCAGCCCGCTGACCCCGACCACGGTGACGCTTCGTCCTTTTTCCACCGGCCGCTCATTTTCGACGGTTTCGGCCCGCCATAATTCTCCATGCACCCGGACACAGCCTTCAGGATCGAGCCGGCCGATGACGATACCCCGGCGACCGATCATCGAGGAGGGATCGTCCGGGTCACCCCCGGCATACGACCGCCACAGAAGGGGGAACAGGACAAGGTCCTTCACGACCGCCAAGCCGACAATTCCCACCCCCAGCCACAAGGGGACGGTCATCCACCACCGATTGATCAGCAGAATCACAAGAACCAAAAGCACTGTCCCCGGCAACTGAATCAGCGCATAGCGCAGCACCACCTTGAGGGTCAATCGCTCCTGGCCAATGTGACCGGCGATCTTTGTCCGTCGTTTTCGATCCTGCATTAGACGAATCCGCCCTCCACTGGGCTTCTAACCGAAAATCCAAAAAGAGGCATACCGTTTCACCGTATCTGTCCGTGAGATGTCTTGGTCTTGGGTACGGGCATTTCCGGTCCGGAGGCCCACCGCAGCAGGAGCCTTAATGTGCCGGTGGATAGCGGGGATTGATTGTCCATCTCAGACACCAGTCGAAGTGGCGGCCCGGGCTGAATGCACAGCTCATGTCGCAAAAATCGGTGCCGGCTCGGCTACGGCAGTGGCACCCGGTGGGTCAACGGTGATTCGCAGGAGGCCTGAATTGGCCGGCAGGTGAATGCAGTGGTGTTAACGACCGGGAACGATAATGCGTGATTGTTCTTTTCCGGTGGAGGTAATGAGCTGTGATTGCTCTTCTTGCCGCATCTTCTGCACCTCATCCGCCAGTTTCTCAACCGCCGCCTGCATGGCTTCCGGAAATCGTTTGATCGCCTGCTGAAGTTGTTTGGCTGGAATCATGGCCTGCACCGGCAGTGGACCGGCGGCCGTCATAAGGTTGGTCTCGCCCACGAAGATGGTTTTGCGGGTTTTGTCAACCGAGCCGTCGCTGGTTACCGGGGTAAGCCGCCGAATGCTGGCCACCTTAAGGTCGGTAAACGTTTCTTCCAAGTAGAGGTTCTGCCGGTCGACTGTAAAATCGATCGCCTGGGTTCTTTCTTCCGCCATTTTCGTTGCCGCTCCTTTAGGGTTCGCGAAAAATGCGCACTTTCGGATTGGAAACCAATTTGTGCCACCGATGAGTCTGCGGATGGTCACGCGTTATTATATGGTAAAATCGTATAAATAGCCGGCACGGTAACAGATCGCGGCCGATTAGGCAATCGGGATCATCGAAAAGGTCCAACCCGGTGTCGGTGTGAACGCATCGACGTCACCTGTCAACACCTCTGTTGTTGCTTCAAAACCCAAACGTTGCTAATGTCAGGTTTCTAATATGTCAACCCGGATCACCCGTCCGCTTTCAGGAGTGATATTATACACCATGGAATATGCCGCCAGAATTACCGGGATTGGGTCCGCGTTTCCGGAAAAACATTTAAGCAACGAAGAACTCATCCGGATGCTGGCCCATCACGACGTCGAGACCAGCGAACAGTGGATCCTGGATAGAACCGGCATCCGAGAACGCCGAATCGCAAACGTCGAAAACGAAGCCGAAAACAACTCTTCCCTCGGCGCACGGGCGGCCCGCAAAGCGCTCAAAATGGCGGGTCGCAAAGCCGAGGATATCGACCAGATCATCTATGCCACCTGCTCGCCGGACACACTGCTCCCCTCTACGGCCTGCTGGCTTCAGAAAAAAATCGGGGCGAGCAATGCCTGGGCAATGGATATCAATGCCGCCTGCTCCGGGTTCGTCTACGGACTCGTGACCGCCCAGCAGTTCATCCTGTCCGGTCAGGCTCGAACCATTCTCGTGGTCGGCGGCGAAGTCCTTTCACAGATAACAAACTGGTCGGATCGCTCTTCGTGCATCCTATTTGGAGATGGGGCCGGCGCCGTCATCGTCGAGCGGGTTCCGGCTGGAAGCCGGCAGTGCATCCTGTCCAGCCACCTAACCTCGAACGGCAGTTTAAGCAAACTTTTTTACGTTCCGGCTGGCGGATCCAACCTCGAGGTCACCCCCGAACGTTACGCTCAGAACCTCCATAAGATGCGCATGAACGGCCGCGAAATTTTTAAAGTGGCAGTGCGAACCCTGACCGACTGCGCCTTGCGCACACTTGAAAAACGGCGCTTGCCGATCGTGCGCCTCGATTGGTTCGTTCCGCATCAGGCCAACCTGAGGATTATCGAAGCGGTGGCCAACCGTCTCGCTTTCCCGATGGATCGCGTGCTGGTCAATCTGGAGCACTACGGCAACACCTCGGCGGCTACCATCCCGTCGGTGTTGGACGAAGCAGTGCGGGACGGCCGCATCAGAGAAGGTCAAACGATTCTGCTCGACGCTTTCGGCGCCGGACTGACGGCCGGTGCAGTGCTGCTGCGCTGGTAGCTTACCGATTAATCCTCAAGACGCGATCCGTTCAGCGGCAGTACTCATAAAACCGGGGCCGCTTGCCGGATTGCGGGAAACGCCGATGCACAGAACCGATAAAGGGCGCCAGAAAGCCCGGCTCGTCCGCACCGTGCTGTTTTTTTTGATTGTTTTGACGACAGGACCATGTCGCGCGGCCGGCAATATCATGCTGGAACTCCAGCGATTCCAGGAAGATTTAGCCTCAAAAAACGCCGAACTGCTCGATGGCGAAAAACAGATTATCGGATTGAGCGGAGAGCTGGAATGGAACGACCTGCCGTACATCAACCGCATCGTGGCCAGCCTCAATTCGATTGAAACCTGCCTCTACTATCAGTCGGAGCTGGCTGGTGTGTACCATGACGTTTCAGGGATTAGCGACGGGTACGTCCGATCCCAATTGCCCCGCATGATCCGGCAGGTGGATTTCACTCTCAGCAGCGTCGATATCGAATACAAAAGGATAACGGCTCAATACATGCAGGTTATCGGTACCGCAGCACTGAAGATCTCCGATCGGCTCAGAAAAAACATCCGGGAGACCCGGCAGCTGTTGGAAGAGCACCTGAAATGGCTCAAATCGGAATCGGCCGGAACGATCGAAAAGAAGAATAAACCGGATCGATCACCGCAAAAACTATAGCGAAAGGCCATGATCCATCCGCGCAAGCTTGGGGTCACACGGCACCCTTACGTGTGCGGCGGTGGCAATTGCGGCGACGGAAAAAAATCGTCCCACAATATGGTCTAAAA
>JBDNAO010000297.1:0-6975 GCA_039768375.1 Desulfobacterales bacterium
AAAGAAAGTGCGGCAACCAGTTTGGCCAAAAGCGCCTATATCGGGTTGCAGAATATGCTGGACCGGGGCAAAAAGATCGTTCTCGACTTCACTGCAAAGGGCCTGCTCGACGATTTACCGTACGTCCTCCCGCCGGTTTCGGCCGTCGTCCAGGTCGACGAAACCGTGTTGTCGAGTCCGGATGTCGTTCCGTCGCTGAAACGGTTGAAAAACGATGGGTTTTTGGTCGCTGTCGACGGATTTACGGGAAGTCCGGCCGGCGACCCCTTGTACAGGATAGCGGATATCATCAGCATCGCCGTGGACGGGAAGCGCAGGGACGATCTGACCGCGGTCATGGACTTCACCCGCCGCTACGACGTGCTCACCATGGCGACCGGGGTGCAGGACCCGGCGTGGTTCGAAACTTGCCGAGAGATGGGGTTTTCCTTGTATTCAGGCGCTTTTTTCAAGACACCGGATGTCATCAAGCTCCGCAGGATGTCCCCTTCTGAGGTGTCGCGCTTCAGGCTCTTGCGGTTGTTCGAAATTCAGGAACCCGATATTGATGTGATGGCTGAAACCATTCAAACCGACGTGTCCGTCAGTTATCGTTTGCTGGCTTACCTGAATTCGGCGGCTTTCGGATTCCCCCAAAAAATAAAATCCATCCGCCAGGCCATCGCGTTGCTGGGATGGAACAAAATGAAAAATTGGTTGCGCGTATCGTTGATCATGGACGTGAGCCGCAACAAGGATGCGTCAGAGCTGATGCTGCTTGCGGTTCAGCGCGGCAAGTTTCTCGAACTGATCGCCGCAGATCACGACTACTGGGGGTTTGATCCGGACACCCTCAATCTCCTCGGAACTTTTTCGCTTCTGGATGTCATGCTCGGCGTCCCAATGGCGGATATCGTGGCCCATCTGCCCCTGGACACCAAACTCCAATCGGCTCTGTGCGGCGAGCCCAACAGCGAGTATGTGCCGCTGTTGCAACTTGCCCGTCTGTTCGAGGAAGCGCGGTGGCTCGAGACCGAAAAGATGATTCAGCAGCTCAACCTGGACGACGGCAAGGTTCGGGGGGCATTTCAGCGGGCCGTCGACTGGGCCGTCGAACTGACGACCCTGCCTGAGGACGACTGACCGCGGTGATATTTTTGTCCTGCGGTGCCTGCCGATCCCGAGCCACGGGTGTTTGAGTCCATCAATCAGGATTTTTAAACTAATGTCAATTGCCGGCGGATGTAACGCGGTAGACGGGTCAAAAGACAGCCAAGGTGTGCCAATAGTTCTTGCCGAGACCCTCAAGAGGGTCACTTCCAGCCCTTTTTCTGGAGGGCGGCCTTGAGAAGCCCGAGGCAATGGGCATACGCCTTCTTCGCACCGAGGGCCTCGTTGCGGGCTGCCTGCGACAACCGGGAATCCTTTACGGCCTCATCGGCCTCGTGAAGGCTAATCTCCATTATTTCCATAACGTCTTCGATTTTCACGTCGCTTTACCTGTCGAAGTCATGCATAATAGTTTAATTAAGCGGTCAATTGAGCGCAATGTTTTCGACTGTATCGAATTCTGCCTGACTGAGTTCGATATCATACGCTGCCAGGTTCTCTTTCATATGGCCCTCGTTCGTTGTTCCCGTCAATGGAATCATACCGGCCTGCAGGGCGAATCGAAACACGATCTGCGCCGCAGAACATCCCCGTCGTTTTGAAATCTGCTGAATCTCGGGCCTATTTAAAATCGTCGCATTGGCCGTAAGGAGTGAAAAGCCTTGATAGATCATGTCATTTGAATGGCACAGCTCCCGTATCACGGCGTCCCATCTTGTGCGCGCAAAACATCGATTTTGAACAAATGCCGGTTTAACTTCTGACTCTTCGACAAGCAATTGCAATTGATCGTATCCGACGTTGGAAATACCGATCAGCTTTACAGTACCCGACTTTTGTAAATACTCCATTGTTCGCCACACCTCCCAATCGGCTTCGGTCAGGCCGTGGCTCGACGCAGGGCCATGCAGAATATAAGAATTCAGGTACGAGGTTTTGAAGTGACCGAGTGAACTTTCAAAGGACTGCTGGACTTGCGTGGTAACGTCAGCCGTCGGTTCATAAGGCAGGCGGTGATCATGTCCTGGGGCAAAGGTGAATTTCGTTTGCAGGAAAAGATCACTGCGCTTCAAATCTCCTTCGGCCAAAGCTTGCCGGACCGCCTGGCCGACAGCGGCCTCGTCGTAATGACGCCGCTGATTCGCGGTATCGATTCCCAGAAACCCGGATGAGAGGGCCAAATGCGTCAACGCCTCGGTTTGTTCTTCTTTCCAGGCCGTTCCATAAAGGAAGGTGGGAACCGTTTCCCCTCTGTGCTTGATCACGGGACGAGAAGTGTCCGTCATTTGACACCTCTTTATTTCTATACCAGTCGATCGAAGATCTCGACGGTAATCGCCGGGCAGGTGTTGAACATGATCCCGGTCAACCGGGTCAGTTCCACCGAGGCCTTGATGGCCTCTTCGTTGCCCGGCAGCCTGACGCAGAAGAGCAGGTCGTATTCTCCCATTAAAATGTGCATGGCATTGACCTCGCCACCCAGATATTTAATGACGTCGACGGCCTGCTTTGTTCTACTGGCACTTATTTCCTTGAACGCATCGGAAGTGTATTTTCCAAACATGAAAAAAGTATCCATCTGCCGATCTCCTTTCGATATGGGGGTGAGAGTGACATGAACCAACCGGCGATTCATTGTAAAGAACCCTCTTCTTCGCCTGCTGCACTATATACCCCGGAATCTCAAAATGGCAATAGTCGATTAGGGCAGGGTTGGTCGAGGCGGGATCGAGATAACCGAAGCCTGCAGGTCAATGGCAGCGACGGAATCAGGCGGCCTTGGCGAGACAGTCGAAAAGGTTGTTCCAAACACCGACAACCGCGGCTCTGGCATCGGAGTGTCCGTCATATTCGAAGATGGTTCGTCCCTGCACCATGGCGCGTGTGAACGCCGGATCGAAGGGCACGCGTCCGATAAAAACCAATCCGCGCCGGCCGGCAAACTCTTCGATCTGGCGGCTTTTTTCGATGTTGATGTCGAACTTGTTGACGCACACCATGGCGGGCACATTGAAGTGAGCGGCCAGCTGCACGACCCGCTCCATGTCGTGGACGCCCGATACGGAAGGTTCGGCCACGATCAGAACACCGCTGGCGCCGCCCATGGAAGCGATCACCGGACATCCAACCCCCGGCGGACCATCAGTGAGAATGAGGTTCACCCCCCGGGCCTCGGCCAGCCTCCTGGCCTCCTGTCGCACCAGGGCCACCAGCTTACCGGAATTCTCCTCGGCAATGCCGAGCCGTGCATGAACCATCGGGCCGAAGCGGGTCTCGGAGACAAACCATTCGCCGCAGCTGTTTTCCGGAAAATCGATGGCCTTCTCCGGGCAAAAATGGACACAGACACCGCAGCCTTCGCAGGCAACGGCATCGACCGCGAAGTCCTCGGCGATGGCGTCCCAACGACACAGCTCACGGCACAGTCCGCATTCCGTGCAGCGCTTATTTTCGATGACGGCGGTGTGTCCGGATGTAAACGGTTCGCGCTGCCGGATGTCGGGCGCCATGACCAGATGGAGGTCGGCCGCATCCACATCGGCATCACAGAGCACCTTGTTTTCAGCCAGTGAGGCGAAGGCGGCAACCAGGCTGGTTTTTCCGGTACCACCTTTGCCGCTGATGACAATCAGCTCGTGCATGGCGTTGCTTCCTTCTGCTCTTCAACCGATTTTCTGATGGAAAAGTAAAGTTGTCGAAAGGCATCCTTCCATTCGGGCTGTGTTTCCACGATCAATTCCCCGTTGGAATAGGCTTCCGCCACCCGGCGATCGAACGGGATCTCCATTAGAATGGGGATATTCTCTTCCTCGGCATACGCGTATACCTGACGGTCGCCCAGGTCCGCGCGGTTGATCACCAGGCCGTGCGGTATGCCCAACAGTTTAACGGCCCCGACCGCCAGTTTCAGGTCGTGCAGGCCGAAAGGTGTCGGCTCTGTCACCAGCAGCACGAAATCGGTCCCTTTCATCGATGCAATCACCGGGCATGAGGTTCCCGGAGGTGCGTCGATGATCGTGAACCGGTCCGGCAGGGCCAGGGCGCGGACCTTTTTGATCAACGGCGGTGCCATGGCTTCGCCAATCCGCAAACGGCCGTGGCCGAAAGCGACGCCCTTGCGGTGCCCGGTCTCGATGACACCGAGTTCACGACCGATTTCCTTGATGGCGGCCGCCGGGCACACGGCCGTGCAGCCGCCGCAGCCGTGGCACATCTCCGGAAACGTCAGCACCGTGTCACCCAGCACAACGATCGCCTTGAATTGGCAAATTTTTTCACATTCGCCGCACAGCGTGCAGTTGCCCAGGTCGATCTCCGGGACAGGCGTTGTGGCGGTTGTGGTGTCCGAGATTTCCGGTTTTAGAAAGAGGTGGGCGTTCGGCTCCTCCACGTCACAATCCAGCACTTGTACGTCGGCTTCGACGGCCACCGCTAAATTGGTGGCCACGGTGGTCTTTCCGGTCCCGCCCTTTCCGCTCGCAACGGTGATGATCATGTTCTGTACCCTGATGTGTCTGTGACGCACTATTTCAGTGATCGCAGACGTTCGAGCCGGTTTCCAGTGAATTTTTCAAATACTGTTCCACGAGGTCTTCGGGGGCCAGGCACGGCGCACCGGTGATGACCCGGATGTTGTTCTGGGAAAATAACTCCAGCGCCCGGTGCCCCATTCCACCGGCAATGATGACATTCGTGCCCAGGTCGTGCAACCAACGGGGCAGCACGCCCGGTTCGTGGGGCGGCGGCGTAAGAACTTCCTTCTTGGTGATGCAATTTTCCTCAACGTGCAGCAACACAAATTCCTGGCTGTGTCCGAAATGAGCGGTCAGTTTACCTTCAGCGGTCGGAATCGCAAATTTCATGTCATACTCCTTTCAACGGATTACTATTTAAGGTAAAATTACTTATTATTCAAAAATTGGGGTCCGATTTTAGAACCCCTTGGCGGCGAGTTTCAACCGCCGTTCGATTTTCGTTTATCCGGGCGGAGGTGAAGGTGGCACCACGGGTTGCGGATTACTGGTTCTGATTTTCGAGTTTCAAGTTTCTATTTACGGGTTTGATTCAATTTTCGCACTTAACCGGCAATCAAACCCAATGACCCTCCACATTCGGTTCACTGGATTCACTCAGAACACCCTTCTTGAATTGGTCGACGATGTCCCGCACACGCCCCGCGACGCCCACGTAGACTTTTATCCCGGCCGCCTCGAGCACCCTGAAGGCTTTGGGCCCGCAATTTCCGGTGATGAGCGCATCGGCGTTGTGTTGTAGGACTGTTTTGGCAGCCTGAATGCCGGCCCCCTGCGGCAGATTGAGATTTTGTTTGTTTTCGACGGCTTCAAACGTGAGCGTGTCCGGATCGACAACCACGAAATAGGCGGCCCTGCCAAAACGGGCGTCGAGGGTCGCCTCCAGGTTCTTTCCGGTCGATGAGACGGCAATTTTCATTCTTCTGTTCCCTTTCTTAGGATTCACGAAAAAATAAGGTCGCAATGACAGTGTTTTTATTTCTCATGGATTTGTCTCAAGCGCTTGTTATGAGATTATGCTCATAATAGAAACAGTGGGAGGGGTTGTCAAGGTAAATAATTCACGCGGCCCGAAAAAATCCGGCCGCATGAATTATGTATTCAACTCGGTGAGGAAATGTTCGACTGCGTCGTCTCGGGTGGGGTTGGGTTGAAATAGGATCGAGTAGTGATTGGTGCCGTCTATAGGAACGCAGCGGGCATCGGGGATCTCTTTGAGCATGCGCTGCACGGCGCTTTCTGGAAGCACCTGGTCGTCCGGCGACAAAGTCCCCTCAGTGGCGTGCAGGATCAGAACCGGACATCTGATCCGGGGGTAGAAATCAGCCGCGTCGATCTCCTTGAGGTTTTCGATCTCTTCCCGAATGTGTTCTGGCCGCACGCGCGACCGCACACCGTCGGGAACCTCTTCGATTTCATACCGAAAATAGCATTCCAGGGCCTCTGACCAAGGGATTAGAAAAGGGGCCTGCTTCAATCGTGCGGTATACGCGTCGAAGGACGGGAAGACGAGCCCGAGTCTGTCCAGGGCAGGCTTGATCCCCGTCAGCACCTTCTCGAGTTGCTCCTCCGTTAGACTGCCGGCACCGTCCACCAGCACGAGGCCTGCCGACAGCTCCGGCCGGAGGGCGGTAAAAGTCAGCGCGATCAGTGCACCCAGCGAGTGTCCCATGAGAATCGGGCGCTCGATGCCCAAGTCCTCGATGACGGCCTCGATGTCCCGGCAGTGCTGATCGACAAAATATCCCTCCGGTGGTTTCTCCGAGAGCCCCCTGCCCCGCAGATCCAATGCGATCAATTTGTGGCGCGGTGCAAGAGACGCGGCCATGGTATCCCAACAGCGGCAATTGGCGGTGAGGCCGTGCACGCAAAGAATCGCCCTCCCCTCTCCCTTCCACAGAGCCAGCTGAATGTCGATTCCGTCGCCTCTGGTCCTGATCATCTCGGGGTTGTCCATTGTCTTTCTTCTCCTAAGGGCAGAAAAATTTGCTTTGACACCTGAAGCGTTATGATTTAATTCTTACTTTAGAAATGAATGTGGTAGACCCGTATCATGTTCCGGCAATCGATCCAAGTGGATTCATCCGACACCTGCTCATCCTCTAACTCATCAACTCGACCGACTCGTAGCGAAATCGCGTTCGATTTCTGAAGACCCCTTTTTCGCAATCACTGCCCTAGTGTCGTGTCATCTTTGAAATGTCTCGACTGCCTTGAGCGACGCAATTGAATGCATATAAGGTTCCCGGTTCAACTTTCAGCCCAGCCGCTGGCCTGAAAAGCGGCCAGTTTGATCGAGAAAGAAACTGTGCCATTTTGGCGTAGTTTCATATAAGGGTTGAGGGATGAAAGC
>JBDNAO010000298.1:0-4357 GCA_039768375.1 Desulfobacterales bacterium
CCCCCGACGGGAGGAAAGCCGATATAACCACCCGGCCTCGAAGCCGGACTTTCTTCAGCGCAGTGTCGGAACGGAAGGGAGCGTACCCATGAAGTTGCGCCGACTGCCCAAAGCTCTTCAGTGTTTTATTCTCTTGCTGGCTTTCTTCGCAGCGCTCAATGGCGTTCTCGATGTTCCGATTCACAAACTCGGAATGGAGAAAGTGGCCGCTGCCAATCAGACCTACCTGAAGCAGTCCATGGACAAGGCGGTCTCCGGGTTTTTGATTTTGTCGGGTATCAAAACCGGTCTGGCCGTCGTCGAGGGCTCGGAAGTCGGCATTGGCTTCAACCTTCAAATCGGCGATATCGTGCAGTCGGTCTACGACTACGTGGACATCGCCTGGAAAACCGCTCTGGCCGGCGGGACCGTCATCCTGATCACCCGCCTGCTGCTGCAGGCCGTAGACCTGATCGATCACTGGTTCCTGGCGTTGACATTCGGCTTCGGGCTTCTGGTTGTCCTTGCCCGCTGGATATTTCCAAGTTGGGTGAGGGCGAACCGCCTCATGAAAGACGCCACCTTCTTCCTGGTCGTCTGCACGGTGGTGTTTTACTTCGTTTTTCCGTTTTCCATTGCCGGGGCCGCATTAATCTCCCAAAAAATCACGGGGCCGCTGATAGATGAATCCCAGCGCAGCTTCGAGGGCATCAAGGAAGAATTTTCGGTGGAAAGCATCAACCAACACATTTTTAACAGCGATTCGGTGGGGGAGGAGAGCAGTATTGCCGGCCTGATACTCAAAGGCAAGATGGCCAGGATAAAAGAAGCCATTAAGGCTCAAGCCGACTATTTTAAAGACAAATCCCGCAACATCGCCATCTGGACCCTGCAGCTGATCGCGGGATACCTCTTCGACAGCATTATCTTCCCGGTGACCTTTTTCATATTTTTGTTCGTGATCACCAAGGGCGCACTGTTGTATCTCTTCGAGGATCGGAGACAGCAGGCGTTCAGCGAAGACTTGCGCGCCGTTTTGAGCAAGCTTCAGCAAATGAAGCCTGAAAGACCTTTACGCAGTGTCTCCCGTTTGCGGTCCGATCAAGGGCGCCGCCTGCGCAGGTGGTAGGCAAGGTGCCGTACCGCGGGCATCCGATAAAAACCTCTTGACACCTTTGCCGGGATAAGATTAGTGTCCGGTCAGTGTCTTCACAATAGGCACGAATTGTTTTCCGTTCACAAACGGCCTTTTTCGCAGCTTCGGCGCCAATAGGCGGAAACATTGACAGCTCCAAAGCGGCTTAGAGACAGAATGGTGCTAAACATATCAGGCAGATCCTGCTTTTACATCTGGTTTTATTATTTATCCGATCTGCCCGGCGTGCGCCGAAAATAAATACGAAAAGCGCAAGCGCTTAAAGCCGTGGGCAATTCGACTGAGCCTGCGGCTTTTGTATTTCTGCGGTTTTAACGATGACGAGTCAAAACTCCGACAAATCGCTCTCCGAATTTCGAAGGTCTATCGATGCGATCGACGAGAAAATTCTCGGTTTGATCAATCAGCGTTTGAAGATTGCCAAGCAAATCGGTGCGGTCAAAATACGCAAGGGTGCCCAGGTTATCGATCCGGAACGCGAAAGCACCCTGATCGAGCGGCTGATTGCACGCAACAAGGGCCCGTTAAGCAAGGAAAGCCTGTACCACATTTTCAAAGAGATCATCACGATCTCGCGCCATATCCAGACGCCGCAGTTGAACGACTATCTCGGCCCCGGCACGACTGCTGTTTACGCCGTCATCGGCGATCCGGTTTCACACAGTCTGAGCCCCGTCATGCACAATCGGGCTTTTGTTCACACCGGTTACAATGGTGTCTACATTGCCTTGCGGGTCAGAGACATTGCCGCGGCAGTCAACGGTTTCAGAGCCCTCGATTTCAAAGGCATCAGTGTGACCATCCCCCACAAGGTGTCGGTAATGGGTTGTCTGGATGAAGTGGACGCAATGGCACGCGAAATCGGTGCGGTGAATACGATCGTCAATCGCGACGGGCTTCTGGTCGGCTATAATTCCGATTATCTGGGCGCAATAAAAGCCTTGACGGCCGCGATCGATATCAGCGGCAAAACCGTGGCCATCATTGGGGCCGGCGGAGCGGCCCGGGCCATCGGCTTCGGCATTATCCGGTCCGGCGGCAAAGTCGTCATTTTAAACCGCAGCCCGGAGAAGGGCGAGCGGTTGGCCGAAGCGCTGCATGCCGATTTCAAACCGCTCGCGGAGGTCCGGGAAATAGAAGGTCAGGTCCTCGTCAACACCACTCCGGTCGGCATGTTTCCCCATGCGGAAACAATGCCGCTGGAAAAGAATCTTTTGAGGCCCGATCTGGTCGTCATGGACATCATCTACAATCCACTGACCACCCGATTGTTGAGCGAGGCCGCTCGTACCGGCTGCCGAACCATTAACGGTTTGTCCATGTTCGTTTACCAAGGAGCGGTTCAGTTTGAACTCTGGACCGGCGAGAAAGCCCCGCTGGATGTAATGAAATCGGCGGTGGAGAGCTCCCTGCAGCGGGTTTGAGGCGATGATCGAAATAAAACCCGGCCACATCGAAGATACGAGCGTTTGCGTGCCAGGCTCCAAGAGCTACACGCACCGGGTGCTGATTGCGGCGGCCCTTTCAGACGGTGCCTGTGAGGTGCGGAATCCCCTTTATAGTGAAGATACGCTGATCACACGTCGCTGCCTGTCCGAGATGGGTGTCTCGATCGAGGAGACGCCGGATCACCTCCAAATTCAAGGGACGTCCGGTCGGCTGCGGTCGCCTGAAAACCCAGTCGATCTCGGCAATTCAGGGACTTCCATGCGTCTGCTGGCGGCAGTGGCCGCTCTGGGACAAGGCGTCTGCGTTCTGACCGGATCACAGCGGATGCAGAAGCGGCCGATCCAGGACCTGCTCGTCGGATTGACTCAAATGGGCGTCGGTGCCCGATCAATGAATGCCGATGGATGTCCGCCGATCGAGGTCACCGGCGGAGGTCTAAAGGGGGGCAGCGTGACGATCGACTGCCGCATCAGCAGTCAGTTTTTGTCCGCACTGTTGATGATCGCCCCCTTTGCGAAAGAAACGGTCACCATCACGGTTGTCGGCAGCCTGGTGTCCAGACCTTACGTTGACATGACCATTGCCGTCATGGAAGCATTCGGCATCGCGGTCGACCGGCACGGTTACGAGCGGTTCGTCGTGACAGGCGGGCAAGCCTATCGGGCCGGCGACCACGCGGTGGAGCCGGACTGCTCCCAGGCCGGTTATTTCTGGGCGGCTGCGGCCATCAGCGGAGCTGGTGTCACGGTTGCCGGGACCTCAAAGACCTCCCTGCAGGGCGACGTCCGGTTCACAGAATGCCTCACGGCAATGGGGTGCCGGGTTGTGGCGGATAGCGACGGCATCAAAGTGACCGGAGGCCCCTTGACGGGTGTGATCGTCGACATGGCCGACATGCCGGACATGGTGCCCACCCTGGCTGTTGTGGCAGCCTTTGCCCGCGGGACCACGGTCATCGAAAATGTGGCCCACCTGAGGGCCAAGGAAAGCGACCGTCTCGGCGCGGTTGCTGCCGAGCTAACGAAGATGGGCATCGAAGCCGATCGCGTCGGCAGCGGCCTGCGCATTGTGGGCGGAAATCCGCAGGGCGCGTCGATCGATACGTACAACGACCACCGCATCGCCATGAGTTTCGCCCTGGCTGGTTTGAAAGTCCCAGGTATAAAAATCAAAGACGAGACCTGCGTAAAAAAATCCTTTCCCAATTTCTGGAAAGTATTCAAAAGTCTCTATCGTGTCAAATAACGGCGACGCAGCATTCAATGAACAATTTATTTCTCATCGGATACCGTTGCTCCGGCAAGACCAGTGCCGGAAAAACGTTGGCTCCAAAACTCGGATGGACTTTCGTGGATTCAGACCGGCTCATTGCCGCTGAGATCGGTTGCAGCATCACCGATTTCATCGCCGCAAATGGATGGGCGGCGTTCAGGGAGAAAGAACGAAATGTTATTGCCCGGTTGTCGGAAATTGACCGGCAGGTCGTCGCGACCGGCGGCGGAGCAGTGATAGCGACTGAAAACGTGGGGCGCATGCGGTCCAACGGAAAGGTGATCTGGCTGCAGGCCTCACCGCACAAGATCAGACGACGGATGCAGGCCGACGCCGGCACCGCTGCCAACCGGCCCTCGCTGACAGGGCAGGGGAGCCTGGAAGAGATCGCGGCCGTCCTCGCCGAAAGGGAGCCCCTCTACGCGGGCGCTGCGCACCATCTCATCGACACCGATGATCTGAACACCGATGAAGTCGTTGAAAAGATCGTCGCGATCATCG
>JBDNAO010000299.1:0-2846 GCA_039768375.1 Desulfobacterales bacterium
GCAAGGCCCTACATCGCGGACGGTTATGGGCTTGTGGCCGTCAGCACGGACATGATGATGCTGGCCGATGCGGCGCGTCAGATCGTCAAAGCGGTGAAAAAATAATATTTCTTCAATTGTTACGCAGTGCCGTCGGCAGGAAGAAGTAACCCTGCTCTTCGAAGGTTTACTTTTAAACGTAAGGGAGATGCCATGGAACCCCTAAACGGCAAGGTTGCCCTGGTCACCGGTGCCAGCAAGGGCATAGGGCAGGCAACGGCGCTTCGGCTGGCACGCGAGGGTGTCGCCCTGGTTGCCGGTGCCACCGGTTTGGAACGATTGGAGACACTGAGGAAGGAAGCCGAAAGCCTTGGAGCAGCAATTCTCGTGCAGGCATGCGACGTCACCCGCCTTTCGGATTGCGAAGCGTTGGTCAAGTCTGCCGTGAAACGGTTCGGGGGGGTCGATATTTTGATCAACAATGCCGGCATCGGGTACTCGGGACGTGTGGTCGACTCTAATCCCCTTGAGGCGGAATGGATGGTGCGGGTCAATGTCCTTGGCGTCTATTATATGGCCCGTTCGGTTCTGCCGGTCATGATAGGCCGGAAAAAAGGCGACATCGTGAACATCGCCTCAGTCGCCGGTTTGAAATATTCACCCAATTTTGCTCTTTACTCGGCTACCAAGTTTGCCGTGCGGGCCTTTTCGGAAGGGTTGCGCAATGAGGTGCAGGCGCACAATATACGCGTGGCCACCGTGAACCCCGGTATGGTCGCTACCCATTTTTTCGATGCGTTCTCCGCGGGGGGTGTTGTCCTGCCGACAGATAAGGGCGATCTGCTAAAACCGGAGGACATCGCCGACGCCATTCACTTCGCCCTGACGCGGCCGCGTTCCGTGGCCCTCAATGAGATAACGATACGGCCTTACTGGCAGGAGCGATGATGCGATAGCGATGGTTGAGAAGATGGCGGCTGCCGGTTTTGGAACCTTAATATATCACCGATATTTTTATATCAAATTACATTGCCTAGCAAACACCTGAGATAAGATTCCTTGAGGGGGCCATCGGGGATTTCCTGCAAGCGCCGGTAACAATTAGGACACAGAAAAAGGGGGCCGTCCATTTTGCGGACGTCGCAACTGATGATCTCGTCCTCGCAGGCATCACAGCGGCAAAAAATTTTCTGAATCTCGGAGCTTTCCATGGAGCGGCACCAGCCGTCGAGTTGAACACCGATGCCAAAAGCAGGTTGCGGGGTCGTCGGCAGGAGAGTGCACCTCTTGACCGTTGCACTGCAGAGCTTTAAATCCGACGGACAGCTCAACGCCTCCGCATTCTTCTCGATAAGGACTCGGCAGGCATTGCCGTCATCTATCGCGTTGTTGCCGACGAAATACAAACCGTCGATGCTGCTGTTGTGTATGGTGGCAGGGTAAAACTGCTCCTTGCGGCCGATACAGTACATCACCGGCATTTCACAGGCGGTGCGGGGCCATCTTCTCCGGTCGGTCGGGTTCATCTTTTCATTCTCTTGTTGTGCAGGCCGTCATGCTGACGCTTGGCCCTCGTCGGAATTGGCGACAGATGGCCCGCGGGCGCTCTGGCTCCGGTTGGTTTCAGCCGTCATCAAAATGTTTTCCATATTGCTGAATTGGGAATCGACCAGCCGCTTGAATTCGGAACGGCCTTTCTTTAATATCACATGCCATTGTTTCAGGGAAGGATTTGTTTGCGGGAAAACACCGATTCTTCGGATCCAACCATCATTGAATTCGGTTACCTGGTCCTGCAGGAGGGCCATTGTGTCAAAGGTCCCGTCGAATAAGGTTTTATGGAGTGAGATAATCAGTCCGATGGTTTTCATCGGTTGCATTGATCGAAAATCCTCCTAGGTCGACAATATTATTCCTAAAATGATTTTTTGTCCTGATGTCATCTTCATGGGATTTTTTCTGCACGCATTCGACTGACTGCAAGCAGCAATCTATCGGCCCCATGCCGTTTTTAGGTCTTTGTTCCTCTGGCGGTCGGCCATTTCCATTATCGTTTTGCAATTTGTGCTACATATGGATGACTTTATCGAACATGTCCATAGGTGAAGGGCTTCAATTTCTTGGGGGGAAATCCCTAATAAGGGAGTTTTTCCTGGAAGTACCGTCGATGATGGCGTTGAGGATGAAGGGACAAAGGAAGAATTCTTACCACGAGCGTGCGTCAAGGCACGTGCAGCGTGCCTTCAGAATCTACTCACGGCTAGTTGCGATCAGGTCGATGTCGGTTCGCGTTCTATAATTCCCGTCAGGCACCCGATCGCGCCGGCGGCCTTGGCCAGTTCATCGACCCCAACCGTATGGCAGGTGATCCCGAGGTCTTCATAAAATGCCTGGGTGTTGGGGTTTCCAGCCGGCATGAGGATCTTTCGCGGGCCGATGGTGACAAAATTCAATGCGAACCCCCGAATCGCTTCGGCCTCATCCGGAATGAAATGAACGGCGTAGCCATGGTCGTGCAAAGCCTCCACCGCGGTATGGGCCAAACGGCGCGGCCAGGCGAGTGCCAGGTTGCGATCGACCAACCGCAGCATTCCCATTAAGTGCATGGTGCCGCATGGCAAGTCGACCTGGATGACCCGAACATTCATCTCCAGCAGCAACGCGGTCACCTGGGACGCACCTTCGGCGTCGGTGCGGAGCCCCCTGCCCAGCAGAACAGTTGACGGATCGATCCAGGCGGCATCGGCGCCTTCGAAGGTTCCGCGACCTCGAACGGACTTCAGGATCGGCACACCCAGTTCCGCCAGTCGCCGGGCGACCCAGCGCTCTTCTCCCGCCCGGACCGTGGACGCCGGTCGGGCCAATAC
>JBDNAO010000300.1:0-4569 GCA_039768375.1 Desulfobacterales bacterium
AACTGATGAAACGTTTGGGTGTCGGCTGGCAAGACTCGGTCATGAGTTTCAGCGTTCAGTGTGAAAAAACCGGTCTGGAATTCAGCCCCAGCACGCTAAATTCCCTGTTCATTCAACGGCGCAACCTTTTTCGACCGGCTTTTTACCGAATGCTCTGGGATGTCGTGCGATTCAAGCGGGATGCCGAAGTGATCTTGATGACCGGTGATTATGACCTGACACTATCAGATTACCTGACCCAAAAAGGGTATTCTAAAGGATTTGTTCAGCATTTCATCATACCGATGGGAGAAGCGATCTGGTCGTCGGACCCGGCATCCTTCAATCGATTCCCGGTTCGGTATTTTGCCGAATTCTTTAAAAACCACGGGTTCCTGAATGTCAAAGATCAGCCTCAGTGGCTCACGATTAAAGGCGGTTCACGGCAGTACATCAAACCGCTGACGCAGCCCTACCAGGACCGGATCCGCGTCAGTTGTCCGGTTGCCGCTGTTCGGCGCCGGGCAGAGTGCGTGGAAGTCCAACCGGCGAACGAGCCGGCGGAAAATTTCGACAACGTCGTGATTGCCACCCACAGTGACCAGGCCTTAAAACTCCTCGAAGACCCGACGGACGCGGAAAGAAAAATTCTCGGTGCCATTCCATACCAGGAAAATATAGCGGTTCTGCATACCGATGAATCGTTGCTTCCCAGCAAGAGGGCGGCATGGGCGAGTTGGAATTATCATATTCCCAAAAAGGACCTCGGCCGTGTGGCGGTCACCTACGACATGAACATATTGCAAAGCATCGGTGCGCCGCGGGAACTCTGTGTCTCGCTTAATTTGGCCAAGGCCATCGATCCGGATAAGATCTACAAACAGATGACCTACCATCATCCGGTTTACAATCCGGAAAGCCTGGCCGCCCGCCATAGTCACAGTGACATCAACGGCATCAATCGCACCCACTTCTGCGGGGCTTATTGGGGATATGGCTTCCACGAAGACGGCGTTAAAAGCGCTCTGGAGGTGTGCAAAGGATTTGGAAAGACCCTTTAGTGCGACAATAGAATGTAATACGGAAAAAAGGTGGGCACCTCCACCCGGATGAACGGTTTCGAAAGACGGCTGAAACTCGCCGCCAACGGGGGCCTAAGACCGGACCCGGCCCGTCTTAAAAAAATGGGCAAATAAATCTCGGCGGGCGTGCCGTCCACGCAACTTGGTCATGGGGTCCGGCCCAAGGTCCCGTAAGCGGCTCAGACAGTCAGCCGCTGTTCGCAACCGCTCATCCAGGTTCCGGCGCGACATTTTCATGCACTGTGGTGGCCATGAGTGTTTAGTAACACATGAAGAGCTGCATATACGAAGGGACCATCCGTCATCGGCGTTTCCGGCCGCGGCCGAATTTTTTTCGGTACCGTCTGTTTTTCATGTTTCTCGATTTGTCCGAATTGCCGGCCGTTTTTCGGCTCCACCCCTTGTGGTCAAACGAGCAGCTGAACGTGGCCTGCCTACGCCGCCGGGATCATTTCGGAGATCCGAAACTGCCCCTCGACCGGGCTGTCCGCGACCTCGCCGAAGAGCAGCTCGGCAGCCGGCCGCGCGGCCCCATCCGCCTGCTGACCCACCTGAGATACTTCGGCCTTTGTTTTAATCCCGCCAGTTTTTACTACTGTTATGATTCTGCAGATACACGCGTCGAAACCATCGTCGTAGAAATTCACAACACACCCTGGGGAGAGCGCCACTGTTACGTTTTGGGCCGGGAGCAGAATGAACACCCGCTTGAAAATTGGCGGCGTCATCGCTTTGCCAAAGTTTTCCACGTTTCACCGTTCATTCACATGAACATCGATTACGACTGGCGGTTTTGCGAACCGGGTGATGTCATCCGGGTTCACATGATCGATATCGAGGGTGGACAAACCTTGTTCGATGCCAGCCTGGCGCTCAAACGACGCGCCATCAATCGGCAGGCCTTGAGCCGGGTGCTGATGAAATACCCGTTGATGACGCTCAAGGTGACGACCATGATTTACTGGCAGGCGCTGCGGCTGCTCATGAAGCGGGCCCCGTTTTTTGCCCACCCCCAAAAAGGGTAATGTATTGAAATCTTACGATGCGACCGATAGGGTTTTTGTTACGATCCCAAAAAATAGGTGATAAGATAAAGTTTTTGGCAAGGCCAGAGAGAGGAGGCTGTATTGTAATACGCCGACGACCGATAACGAAGTCCAAAAACTTTATCTTAACGCCTATAGTAGAATAAACCGGGTTACAACCGATTTCCGGAGACTCAACCATGACCGAATTGATTATTCCAGCCAAGATGCCCGCCCTCGAGACTCTTGAGGAACGGCCAATCGACAGAATCAGCCGCCGTATTTTTTTGACCTTGCTTAAGAAGATCCGTGAAGGACAAATTATACTCATTGAAGATGATCAGCAGCATCACTTCGGCGAACGCTCCCCGAAGTGTGGACTGAGCGCCAAAATCCACGTGCGACATCCCCGCTTTTATACCCGGACGGTTTTCGGCGGCACCATCGGCTCAGGTGAAGCCTATATGGCCGGATTGTGTTCACCGGATGACCTGACAGCCGTTATACGAATCGTGATTCGGAATCAGAAAGTATTCGAAGACATGGACAAGGGTTGGGCGCGCCTGATGGAACCGCTATACGCATTTTACCATGCGCTGAACAGGAATACCCGCATCGGCAGTCGCCAGAACATCGTTGCCCATTACGATCTGGGCAATGATTTTTACGCGCTTTTTTTGGATGAGACGATGACCTACTCCTGTGGCATATTCGAACAGGATGACAGCACGCTCGAGGAGGCCTCCGTTGCGAAATATGATCGGATTTGCCGCAAGCTGAAGCTCGAACCGGGGGACAGGGTCGTTGAAATCGGCTCCGGCTGGGGGGGCTTCGCCGTCCATGCGGTTCTCAATTATGGTGTTCACGTGACCACGACCACCATATCCGACCGGCAGTATCAGTACGCAAAGGCGCGGTTTCAAAAACACGGGATTAATGACCGCGTCCGGCTGTTAAAAAAAGATTACCGCGACCTGCAGGGCCGTTACGACAAGCTTGTGTCCATAGAAATGATCGAGGCGGTCGGCCATCACTACCTGCCCACGTTTTTCAAAAACTGCAGCCGGTTGCTCGAAGAAGACGGGATGATGGCCCTTCAAGCCATTACCATTGCCGACCAGGCGTTCGACCGCCACAAGCGATCGGCGGATTTCATCAAACGGTATATTTTCCCCGGCAGCTGCATCCCCTCGGTTACGGCCATCGGCACCGCCATCACCCGCGGCACCGACCTGCGTCTCGTTCACCTCGAGGATATCACCGCGCACTATTCGCAAACCCTCAGGGAATGGCGCAACCGGTTTTTCGAGAAGATAAACACGGTTCGAGCGATGGGATTTTCAGAGCCCTTCATACGGATGTGGGAATTCTATCTTTGCTATTGCGAGGCGGGGT
Organism: Desulfobacterales bacterium; assembly: GCA_039768375.1. Taxonomy (GTDB): domain Bacteria; phylum Desulfobacterota; class Desulfobacteria; order Desulfobacterales; family SG8-13; genus JARFQH01. The sequence continues at coordinate 3,482 of JBDNAO010000300.1, forward strand.
TCACCGAGCGGTATATCGGTGACGTTCAGATGCTGTTTGCAAAACCGATGTTGCGGCAGACCATTTACCCGAATTGAAAGGGAGCCGACAGCAGCCGGTTTCCTTTCAATTAACGGTTTAGGCAAAGTTGAGAATCATGCTATCCAACGCCACATAGGTTTTGTAGGTCAATCCGGCCTCCCTGGCCACGTATCCGGGAACCACGACGCCGGATTCGAACTGGGCATAGTCGACAAATGTCCGGCCGTCGATGCGAACCTTCATCCCGCCGGTCGGCTTCTTAAGGGGCACCATGGCGTAGACATTGCGAAACTTCTTCCCAATCTCCGGTCGCCCCAACTGGTCGGCTTTCCTGCCGATATCAACCTCAAGATAATTACGCACACCTTCTCCGATATTATCCTCGAATTCTTCACCAATTGTTACGAGTATGTCATCTATATCATGATTCATCTGCGCTTACCTCCGTGTGTGTTTGCAATCGGCAAAATTCATCCCTGAACCTTGCAAGAACAGTTAAAGATACCTTAATCCGTTACTGATACCTAATCTGATCGGTTCCAGGTTCAGGGTTCAAGGTTCAAAGGTGATCACTGTTTGAACCTGCTTACTATATTAATAAAGATCCGGAATACCCGACTTCACCCATTGGGTGAAAAAGCCTTATTAACACATAACAGTTGATTTCCTTTGCCAGGAGCTGGTTGGGAGTTTTTAACCCGGAACGATGAACCCTGAACCGCTTAACCTCGGTGATAATCAATGTTCATACGATTTAAAGAAGCAATGTAAAAGGCTAAGGGTGATCAACCGATCCTCATCAACCATCGTATGGCCTGTGCCAGCACGAAAACCGCGGCCAGGCCGCCGGCCCAGAGGGCCACAAACCACGCCCATTGGCGGTGCCTTTCAGTAAGTCGTTTCATGGCTCGATTTGCCCCTGAAGACATAGTAGCAGTAACCGGTATAAGCGAGTACCAACGGCAGCATGATGACCGTGCCGACCAGCATGAGAGATTGGGACTCCGGTGCAGCGGCTGCTTGCCAAATCGTTATTTCGAATGGAACGATCCATGGCCATAAACTGA
>JBDNAO010000301.1:0-2852 GCA_039768375.1 Desulfobacterales bacterium
ACCGGTTTTTTCACGGTGGCCGTGTCCGGCGGCAGCACTCCGCGGCCCATTTACCGGCTCCTGGCCGAGGATCCCTATCGTTCTGGCATTCCTTGGCAGGTCACTCACTTGTTTTGGGCCGATGAACGCCTGGTGCCGGTAACCGACCCGGACAGCAACTTCGGCAGCGCCGAAAGAGATTTTCTGAAGCAGCTGACGATCCCGACCGGCAACATCCATCCCATGAGTTCGCGAAAGCCGCCCGCTGCGGCAGCCGACGACTACGAGCATGAGCTGAGACGCCATTTCAGTCGCATCGCCAGCGCTGAGCCGGTTTTCGATCTGATCGTGCTGGGTGTTGGCGAGGACGGCCATACGGCCTCGATATTTCCCGGTGACCACAGCGCAGTGGAGACGACGCGCTGGGTGACGGCCGTCAAGGGCGGAACACCGAACGTCGAACGCCTGACCCTGACGCTGCCGCTTCTCAACCAGGCCCGTTGTATTGTGTATCTCATTTCCGGATCAAAAAAAGCGCCCGTGGTTCGTTCGCTGTTGACGGATGCATCCGCTCAACTGCCGCCGCAAAGGGTCGCTCCGCAGCGCGGGGAAATCATCTGGCTCCTGGACGAAGAGGCGGCGGCTCTGCTGCCACAAGATCTGCCCGGATGCATCCGGAAAAATTGAGGGGAACCATTATGAAGACCATTCTGGCTGCCGACATCGGTGGGACCAACAGCCGTTTTGCCGCTTTCAGGACAGGTGAAGACCGGCAACTGGAACTCATCCGGTCGCTCTGGCTGACCACCGCCGAATTTGATTCTATGAAAGCCATGCTCGATCAGTTGGAAAAAGAAAATTTCGATTTACCGGCCTCGGCAGCGGACGTGTCGGTGATGGCCGTCGCCGGGCCGATCATAAATAAGATTTACAGCAATCCACCCAATATCGACTGGGACATCGACCTGTCCGAGCTGGCCGGAGCAGTCGGCCTCAAGAAGTGCGCCCTGATCAATGATTTCGTCGCCCAGGCGTTTGCCTGCCGAACACCGGTGATGGATGCCGCCCGCCGAATCCTTCCGGGAACGGTCGACCCCGCCGCGCCGCTGGCGGTCATCGGAGCGGGAACCGGTCTGGGTCATGCGACTCTGATACCGCTGGAAAAAGGGGGCTACACGGCCCTGGCCTCCGAGGGTGGTCATGCCAGTTTTCCTTTTGAATCGGCAGCGGAAGTCAAATACATGCACTACCTGCTTCAGGATACCGGCGAACCCTATGTCAGAGCTGAAACGGTCGTTTCCGGTGGCGGCCTGAGCCGATTGCATCACTTTTTGACCGGAGAACGCCTCGAACCGGCGGAAGTGGCGGACAGGCTGACCGACGAATCCGGGACCCTGAGGTGGATGGCGCGCTTCATCGGCCGGCTCAGCCGCAACTATGCCCTTGCGGTGGTGGCCTTCGGCGGCGTGTACATCTCGGGCGGGGTTGCTGCCAAATTACCCGAACTGGTGACCCACCGGGAATTCGCCCGGGCTTTCCGGAAAACGGAAGTCATGTCGCACATACTGGACCGCATTCCGGTGTTCCTGAATTCCGATGAGGAAAGCGGCCTGTGGGGCGCCGCATTGAAAGGCATGCATCTGCTGCAGGGCGACTGATCGGCCGATCCGGGAAGCCTGATTGGTTTTGACCACTATGCATTATTCTATTGAAATGATATTAAAATCCCGCGAAAAGGAGAGATGATTCATGACTGAACACATGAAAGGGTTTGCCACACGGGCGGTGCATGCCGGCCACACACCCGACAAAGAAACCAAGGCCAGGGCCGTGCCCATCTACCAGACCACGTCCTTCACGTTCGACGACACCTCCCACGCGGCCGATCTCTTCGGACTGCGCCAATTCGGCAACATTTATTCTCGCATCATGAACCCCACGGTCGACGCGCTCGAACAGCGCATCGCGTCATTGGAGGGCGGCGTTGGTGCCCTGGCACTGGCTTCCGGCCAGGCGGCCGAAACGCTGGCCCTGCTGACCCTGGCCGGGGCCGGCGACGAAATCGTTTCGTCCACCGATCTATATGGCGGCACGGTCAGTCTATTCAGCCACACGTTCAAAAAACTCGGCATTACGGTCAAGTTCGTCCCGCCAGATGACCCGGCGGCTTGGGAAATGGCCGTGACCGACAAGACCAAAGCCTTTTTTACCGAAACCATCGGTAACCCCAAACTCAACATCGTCGACATCGCCGCCATCGCAGAAGTCGGCCGGCGGCACGGCATACCTTTGGTGGTCGACAACACCGTCACCACGCCCTATCTCCTGCGTCCGTTTGAATTCGGGGCCGCGATCGTCATACACTCCGCGACCAAGTTCATCGGAGGTCACGGCACCTCCATCGGCGGTCTGATCGTCGATTCGGGCAACTTTGACTGGGATGGTTCCGGCCGGTTTGCGGCCTTCGCCGAGCCGGAACCAGCCTACCACGGTTTGAAGTTTACGGAGACTTTTGGCAACCTGGCCTTCATCCTGAGGGCCCGTGTCATCGGCCTGCGGGACATGGGCGCGGCCATGAGCCCCTTCAATGCCTGGCTGTTTCTTCAGGGGCTGGAGACCTTGTCCCTGCGCATGGCCAAACACTCGGAAAACAGCCTGCAGGTCGCCCGCTTCCTGGAAAATAACCAGTGTGTCTCTTGGGTTCGCCACCCGGGCCTGGAATCCTCGCCCACCTATCACCTGAAGGACAAGTATCTGCCGAATGGACAGGGGGCCTTGGTCGGATTCGGAATCAACGGTGGCAAAGCCTCGGCCGTCAAGTTTATCGAAAGCATGAAGTTGTTCAGCCACCTGGCCAACATCGGCGACGCCAA
>JBDNAO010000302.1:0-5072 GCA_039768375.1 Desulfobacterales bacterium
AAATAAGGCCTATTTTAACGAGTTAATTATAACATTACAAGATGTTATCTTGGCCTGACCCCACAATAAACCCTTGCTGTTCGCCACATATTGAGCTATTTCAGGCCTTGGCGAACCGGCTCACCGCCGGGCAGGACAATCCAGGTACAAGCATCCGGCCCACGGCAATACCGAATCCATGTTGAAGGAAAGTACCGAATGAGAGCGTCGGTCCTCATTGTCATAAATATGCTGGTGATGGTCTGGGTATCGGTTTTGCCTCCGCTTGGCAGGGTCAGCGTTGCGGCGGATGACCAAGCCCAGAGCGAGCCTGTTGATTTTACCAAGTTTTCCCTGGAAGAACTTAAAAACGTCCAAATCATATCGGCTTCCAAGAGACCCGAAATCGTTTGGGACGCTGCCTCGGCTGTATATGTGATTACGCAGGAACAGATCCGGCGATCAGGAGCGACCAGCATCCCCGAAGCGCTGCGGTTGTCCCCGGGTGTCCATGTGGCCCGGATCAGCGCCACGGCGTGGGCCGTCAACATCCGGGGGCTCAACAACCAGTTCGCCGAAAACCTGCTTGTGCTCATGGACGGCCGCAGCGTTTACACGCACGTCTTTTCCGGCGTGTTCTGGGATGTTCAGGACACGGTCATGGAGGACATCGAGCGAATCGAGGTGATCCGGGGGCCGGGGGCCGCCCTTTGGGGGAGCAACGCCGTCAACGGTGTCATCAATATCATCACAAAGAATGCATACGAGACCCAGGGCGGAGAGGCCGTGGCATTGGCCGGCAACGAAGAACAGATTGCCAGCCTCCGCTATGGCGGTAAGCTGGGGCGACAGACGGCTTACCGGGCCTATGGCAAGTTTTTCAACCGGGGGGATTTGAACAGTGTCGCAGGAGGCTTGGAGGATGCTGCCGGCAATCCACAGTCGAGCGATAACTGGCGTTCCGGTCGGGCAGGGTTCCGCCTCGACACAGCGCCCGCCAATGGCGTACCGGCCGCCGGAGCCAACACCTTCAACTTGCAGGGGGAAGCTTACAGAAACAGATACAACAAGGATTTCGAGCGGCGCTCGATACTTTTTCCCACCGCCCCCACGGGTCAAGGCCTGCAAAAAGACGACTCCGAGGCCAATGGGTTCCACCTGCTGGGGCGATGGCAGCACGCCTTCTCCAAGGATTCGGAAACATCACTGCAGTTCTATTTCGACCACGCCGAAAAGGATTACGATCCGGCCAGTGGCAAAGTGAGTACGGCCGATCTGGATTTTCAGCACAATCTGACCCTCGCGCAATCCCACGACATCGTTTGGGGCCTGCAATATCGATTCATCTCCGATAAATTCCGTAACAGCCCCAATTTCACGATGGATCCGCAGGATTTGAATCAAAACCTGTGGAGTGCCTTCATCCAGGATCAGATCCACCTGGCGCCCGACCTGCTCACATTGACGGTGGGGTCGAAGTTTGAACACAACGAGTTCACCGATCTGGAAATCCAACCGAGCCTCCGGCTGATGTATACACCGTACCGGCAACTGTCCCTTTGGACGGCCGTCTCAAGGGCCGTGCGCGTCCCTTCACGGTTCGAATTGCATGGCCGGCTCAGCGACCAGTTGCTGCTGCCGGCTGTCGACCCCAATGTGCCGGTGGTGGTCAACACCCTGGGCAACGCAGACCTCGATAGTGAAAAACTCACTGCCTACGAATTCGGTCTGCGCCTGACGCCGACGCCATCCCTGTGGTTCGATGTCGCTCTGTTTTATAATGACTACGATGACTTGATCGGCCTCGAGCAGATCTCCGGCACCCCGCCGACCGGGCCGTACGTCCTGGCCTACGACAACAACGCCACCGGACGAGCCTATGGTGCGGAGGTTGCCGCCGATTGGCAGGTCAGGCCCAATTGGCGTTTGGGGGGCACCTACACCTACCTGAACACGCAAATCGACAAAAATCTGGTCGCTGACCCGAACATCGCCGAACTCCTCTCCGAGGGAGTCAATCCGCGCAATGTGTTCTCCATCCGGTCGTACCTGAACGTTACCCCGCAGATCGATTTCGATGCGTCACTCCGCTTTGTCGGCAGTCTGCCGGAAAGGGACATCGACAGCTACACGGTCATGGATGCCCGGCTGGCCTGGCGCCCGTTCCCGAAACTGGAACTGTCCGTGGTGGGACAGAATCTCCTGGAAGAGGGGCATGCGGAATTCTCGACGCTGGAGGTCCAACGCAGCGTCTACGGTAAAATCGACTGGCATTTCTAAGGGCCCGCCCGATGGCAGCATTATCCGGAAAATGGCACATGAGAAAAATCGGCGCCGCGCGGGTCGCCATGTCTCTCCTGTTCTGCCTGTTGATCCTCCGACCGGCGGCGGTTTGGGGTGGTCCCCTCACCGGCACCGAATATGACGTCAAAACCGGGTTCATCTACAATTTCGCGAATTTCGTCTCTTGGCCCCCGGCGGCTTTCAAGGACAAGGACGACGACCTGGTCCTGTGCTTTGCGTCCGATACGCCGGCCGCAGACGCCCTGTTGAAGTTAAACGATCAGACCATCAGGGGAAGAAAAATCAAGGTCATCCCTTACACACAAGAGAGTTGCCTCGACGCCAGCCACATCCTCTATATCGCCACCCAAGACAGAAACCTGGTTCAGAAGCTTCTCGGCATTGCGCGGGAACGCAACATATTGACCATAGGAGAGATCGAGGGCTTCACCCAGATGGGCGGCGTCATCAATTTCTTCGAAGATCAAAATCGCCTGCGCTTCAAAGTCAATATCGATGCCGCCAAACGGGCCGGATTGACGATGAGTTCGCAATTACTCGGCTCCGCACAGATTTACAGAGAGGAGCATAAGTAAGATGGGCGCCTTACGGGACGTCTCGATCCGATGGAAGCTGAAATTGATCATAATGATCACCAGCGGCATCGCCCTGCTGTTTGCTTCCGCGGCCCTGATGTTCAGGGACATCACCAAGACACGCAAGAACCTGCGCAGCGATCTCGCCAGTTTGGCCCAGGTGATCGGGACCAACAGCATCGGGGCTATCGTTTTCAACGATCGGGATACAGCGGAAACCAACCTGGCGGCCCTCAGCGCCAAGCCATATGTCGTACTGTCCTGCATCTACGATCGTGACGGACAACCGTTCGCCGTGTTCGTCCACCAGGACGAAAAGGACCGGCTTTCCATTCCCACTCTGCGGGAGCCCGGCCAATACTTTGACGACAACTACTTGTTCGTGTTCAACCCCATTCTACAGGAAGAAAAAGTCATCGGCACGATTTGCATCCAATACGATCTCAGCGGCACTAAAAGGGAGATATACGCCTCGGTGGCCATATTCGGGATCATCGTTTCGGCCTCGTTCCTGATCGCCTGGTTGTTGTCCGCTTCTCTCCAGAAGGTGATCTCCCAGCCGATCCTGAGCCTGACCCAGGTGGTCGGGTCTGTGTCCGAACAAAAGGATTTTTCGGTCCGGGTCCAAAAACACTCCCAGGATGAAATCGGCGTGTTGATCGATGCCTTCAACGGGATGCTCGCCGCGCTCCAGTCCCGCGATCAAAAACTCCAGGAATACCGCGGACACTTAGAAGAACAGGTGGCCGCCCGCACGATGGCTTTAAGCGATACCAACAAAATGCTCCAAGCCGCCAAGGAGACGGCCGAATCGGCCAGCCGGGCCAAAAGCGAATTCCTTGCCAACATCTCCCATGAAATCCGCACACCGATGAACGCCGTCATCGGTTTCTCCGAGCTTCTCAAACCGCTGATCACCGATCCCAAACAGAAAAACTACCTGGAATCCATCAGTTCCAGCGGTCGGAACCTGTTAAGCCTGATCAACGGCATCCTGGATTTGTCCAAAATCGAAGCGGGCAAAATGGAGCTCGAGTACGAACCGGTCAAGCCGCGCGCCTTATTCGACGAGGTTCACAGGATGTTTACCGCGCAAGCCGCTGTGAAGAATATCGAAATGGTGATCGACTTTTCCGGGGATATCCCCGACTGTTTGATTCTCGATGAAGTGCGTCTGAAGCAAATCCTCTTCAACCTCGTCGGCAACGCCGTCAAATTTACCGAAAAGGGATTCGTGCGCATCGAGGTTCAAAAGCGGGATTCCGTGGGCGGCGACGACATCGACCTGTCGATCACGGTCGAAGATACGGGCATCGGCATACCGGCGCAGTATCACGCCGACATCTTCGAAGCCTTCAAGCAGAAGGACGGCCAAAGCACTAAGCGCTTCGGCGGCACCGGCCTGGGTCTTTCCATCACCAAACGACTGGTTGAGATGATGGGCGGCACCATCACCGTTCAAAGCGAAGAAAACAAAGGCAGCCTATTCCGGATCGTCATCCCACACGTGTCGGTAGTGCCGGCGGCGGCCGAACCCGAGGCCTTGCCCAGCACCGTGTCTGACGATATTGTCTTCGACCCGGCCTGCATCCTCGTCGTGGATGACCTGACCCTCAACCGTTTGTTGATCAAGGAGTATTTGATCCAGACGCCGTTGACCGTCATAGAAGCCGAAAACGGCGAAGATGCCGTGCGCCTGGCCAAGCAGCACCAACCGGACCTGATCCTGATGGATATCCGCATGCCGGTCCTGGACGGCATCGAAGCAACGAAACAGATCGGCCGCGACGAGGCTACCCTGGGCATTCCAGTGGTGGCCCTCACCGCTTCGGTCATGGAAGAAGAAAGAGATTCCCTTATGACCATGGGATTTGCCGGCTTTTTAGACAAGCCGGTCACCGAAGACGCTCTCTTCCGGGAGCTGAAGCGCTTCATCGGCCATACCGCTTGGCAGCACGAACCCCATGAGACGCCGGCCTCGGACCTGACCCCCGCCCGCATCGATCTTTTCCCACAGATTCTGGAACTCCTCGAAAACGAGTGCATGCAACACTGGACAGCCATCCGGAAAAACCTTTTTTTCGACGAGATCGACGACTTTGCCCGGGAGGTGAGCACCCTGGGAGATGTCCACGCTCTGGCGATCCTGAGTCGGTACGGAACGGATTTGAGCGCCCATGTCAAGGCCTTCGACGTGGAGCAGGTCAACAGCGA
>JBDNAO010000303.1:0-3107 GCA_039768375.1 Desulfobacterales bacterium
TCCTCGGTGGTCTCCCAGTCGATGCAGGCGTCGGTGATCGAAACTCCGTACTGCAGGGTGTCCAGTCGCCCCTTATAGTCCTGCCGGCCTTCCCGCAGGTTGCTCTCCAACATCAGCCCGATGATAGCACCGGTGCCACCGGCCCGCTGATTGATGACATCCTGCCAAACCACCGTCTGTTCCTCGTAGCGCTTGCGTGAATTGGCATGGGAGCAATCGACGATGACCGCCTCGGGAAGATGTTTGTCTCGCAGCAGCCGCACGGCCTCGCGAATGCTGACCGAGTCGTAATTGGGGCGGCGGCCGCCGCGCAGCACGATGTGCGTAAACGGATTGCCGGTGGTTTTAACAATGCAGGCTTTGCCTTCCGGGTCAATGCCCAGAAAACTTTGGGGCGAACCGGCGGCGATCATGGCGTTCAATGCCGTATCGAGTCCGCCGTCGGTGCAGTTTTTAAACCCCACCGGCATGGATAAACCGCTGGCCATTTCCCGATGGGTCTGCGATTCGGTCGTGCGGGCCCCGATGGCTGACCAAGAGACCAAGCCGGCGATATACTGAGGGGTGATCGGATCGAGCATTTCGGTGGCGGTGGTAAGGCCCATTTCAGTGATTTTCAGCAACATCGCGCGCGCCTTGAGCAATCCCTGCATCATGTCGCAGGAACCATCGAGCCCGGGGTCGTTGATGAGGCCCTTCCAACCCAAGTTCGTGCGAGGTTTTTCGAAATACACCCGCATCACCAGATAAATGGTCTGATTGACCTTTTCCTTTAAACGGTTGAGTCTATCGGCATACTCCAGGGCCGCTGCTTCGTCGTGGATCGAGCATGGCCCGGCAATGACCAGCAAACGCCGATCCTTTTTTCCGATAATGTCCTGGATGACCCGGCGTCCCGATATAACGTTCCGGGCGGCTTCAGGGGTAATCGGCATGTCATCTTTCAGCGCATGTGGGGAGATAAGCGGGATGAATTCTTTGACATTTACATCATAGGTTTTCATGATTCTACTCCTTTAAAATGTGGCGGCCGCAGCGCAGAATATTGTCACACCTGCGGTAGGGCTCCCTCCAAAAAAAAAGCCGCAGGCACGATCTGCCTGCGGCTTTTTGGGTTGGTGATGGTTCAGCGAACCCCAGGCAGACCACGGGTGCCGTCATAATACCCGTAATAAAAATGCCTGCCTGCATTTAGCCCGATCATTAAAATGCTCCTTTACCATGAAACGGGTTACTGATGACACGCCCGCAAAGAGATGTCAAGTAAATATACTTTTTTTTCTTCCGTGGATCACTCAGAAAGCATCTCTTTAATCGCATCCAGCACCGGGTTGAGTTCACCCGGGTCCCGTTGAGATGTCGGCGGGCTGGTCCTTGCCAAGTATTTTTTCACGCAATCGTATTGTTCCCAGCCCTTGAGCGGGTAATTCAGGTCGACGGATTTCCATTTCGGGTGCCCGTTTTGGATCAGCCAGTCGAGATTTTCATAAATAAGTTTGGCCATGCGGCCGACATTTTCGCAATGAAACCGCCTGAAGTTGTAGGAGATGAGAACGGCTTTCACCGCAACGGTTTCCACGGCTTTATCCTGCCAGGTGTAAGTGTTGGCCGGGATCTCAGACTGGGGATAGAATTCCAGAATGCTCTTGTTGGTTATCGGGATCAAGGCCAGATTGTCTTCTGCCGTGACGTTTTCGCTGAAAAGTTTGACCGGGTAACCGGCCACGTAAAACATGGCGTCAATTTTTCCCTGCTTCAGCTGGTCCAAAGCCTCGTCAAGTCCTATGGTCAGCATTTCCGCCGGTTCAATCCCCGAAACCTTGAAGAGAAGCTGTGATGTCAGGTAGTTGCCGCTGCCCTCCGTTCCGACGGCCACCCTTTTTCCGGCCAAAGAATCAAAATTGAGAATGTCCGTTTTCCCTAACAGATGAATCTCCTCGTTATAAAGCGGAAAGACCATCCTGGTTTTCGAAGCGATCTGCTTCAAGGCCGGATTGGTTTGAACCTGTGACACAAAGGCCAGCACGTCCGATTGGACGATCCCCAATTGGGTATTCGGTTTATTGTAAACCGCATAGATATTTTCAACCGATCCCTTGGAGTTATCGACCCGCAGATCAACATTGGCGAGCGCGAAAAGTTTTTGCAGGTTCAAACCGAACTGGTAGTAGGTTCCCTTAGGGCCTCCCGTCATGATTCCCATTTGTATCCGGTTTGGACTCTGGGCCAATGCGGGGCCGAGGCACACCAGAACAAGGAATAGAACAAACAGGCCTTGCAACAGGACTTCTGCCGCCGACCGCGGCGCGTGTAACCGTCTTTTCCGGATCATTTCGTCCCCCCTTCATTTTCAAGATCAAGGTTTCTGGCCACTCTCCATGCCAACCGGCTCGAGCCCTGAATGCCGATGCAGCCGGTAAGAGTTCGATTTTATCGCGATCTTTATATTGATTCAGGAAACCATCTTTTATATGAAAGCAAATATCATACTAACATGCCAGGTCAAGAGCGTTTTCAGAACTCACTTGGTTCTTCGGACGAATCATTGAAAAGATTTATTGAAACCCGTAAAGGAGGTGGTAAATGAAAACGAAGCTGACCATTCTCTGCGAAAATTCTGTTGGTGTTCCTTTCGGCGTCATCGGTGAACACGGTTTTGCCTGCTATGTGGAAACCGACAACCGGAACTATTTGTTCGACACGGGACAAGGCTTTGGAATCGTACAGAATTCCCTGGCGCTCAAGAAAGACTTGCGCGATATCGCGGCGATCATGATCAGCCACGGCCACTACGATCATACGGGCGGGCTGCCGGCGGTCCTTCAAATCAGAGGACCGGTGGATGTTTACGGCCACCCGGATATCTTCATGGATCGGGTCTGGTCCGCAGACGGAAACACACGGTTTATCGGTATTCCTCACAGTCGCCGTTATCTGGAATCACTCGGTGCGAGATTTCGGCTGGAAACCGGCATGGTCGAGGTGGGTCCCGGTATGTTTCTGACCGGCGAGGTTCCCCGGGCGAGCACTTTTGAAAAGGGAGATGCCAAAATGACGGCCGTTACAGCCGGGGGTGAAAAGATCCATCCCGACCCTTTGAAAGACGA
>JBDNAO010000001.1:0-2790 GCA_039768375.1 Desulfobacterales bacterium
AAATCGGCACCGAGCCCTTCAATTATTCCAACGGTTTGGCCTCCCTCCTTCAGAGAAGCGCCGCGTCGATGACATCGAACATCTGCTCTTGCCGCAAGTCGTCCAAAACCGAGGCCTTGTTCGGACACGCAGTCGCACAGCTTCCGCACCCCTGACACATGAGCGGGTTCACGATCACCTTCTGCTGATCGATATCCAGCATACGGGCACCGTAAGGACAGGCCTCGATGCACCGCTCGCAAAGGCTGCAGAGACTGTGATGCACCCGTGCGAGAACTTTGCCGGCCGGAAGGTTCTTACGGTTCAGAAGTCGCAGAGAGCGCTGGGCCGCGGCCTCGGCGGTGGCAATCGATTCGATGATCGAGCGCGGCGAGTGCGCCAGACCGCAAGCAAAGACGCCCTCCTTGAGTGCATCCACCGGTCGCCACTTCGACTCGGCTTCCTGGAAGAACCCATCCATGTCGCGGTCGATTCCGTAGGCCGCGGCAAGATCGGCCGGAAGATTCGGCACCACGCCGGTGGCCAGAACCAGCAGATCGGTACTGATCTCGATGGTCTTGCCGATAATCGGTTCGAAGACGCTCACCGTCACAGCGCCCTGGCTGACCTCGACCCGCGGTTTGTTTTCCAGGCTGTACTGGATAAAGCCGATGTCACTTTTACGCGCCCGGGTGTAGTAGATTTCCGCAAAACCGTAGGTCATCATGTCGCGATACAGGACATACACGGCGATGGTTGGATTCTGCTCCTTCATCTGCAGGGCATGCTTGAGAGCAGACGCGCAACACACCCGGCTGCAGTAATTGCGTGGTTCTTCGCGCGAATCGACGCACTGTATCATGACCACGGTGTCGAGGACCTGCGGGTCGATGGTGCGGTCGGCCAGTTTTTGTTCCAGTTCTTTCTGGGTAATGATGGCCGGACTGTTGCCGAAACCGTATGATGTCGTGTGGGCCTCGTCGCCGCCGGTGGCCAGAATCGTGACGCCGTGCTCGAGCGTCTCTGCCCCACCCTCCGGGTTTTCAACCGTCGTATAAAACTGTCCCACATGCCCATAGGCGGCCAAAACCCGGCTGCCGGTGCGCACCGTAACCAAGGGATGTTTTCCCACCTTCTGTTCGGTATCTGTCAACAAGTCCGGGATCGACTGCCCCTCCAGTGTCTGTTTGAGCCAGACCAGGTTGCCGCCGAGTCGATCGGCTTTCTCGACAATCTCCACCGGGAACCCGTGATCGGCAATCGCCAGGGCCGCCGTCATACCGGCGATGCCCCCTCCCACCACCAGTGCGCGCTGCTGAATCGGCACCGACACCGTCGGTGACGGATCGATGTGCTTCAGGCGGGCCAGCCCCATTTCCAGCACGGAACGCAGCTGGTTGACAGAGGGGCCGCATTGCGGTTGGGACGGCTGGACGTCGGCGGCCGGCGGCAAGTTCAGCGAGCGGATATCCACCACGTCCATCAAAGACGGATAAAGGCCGACCTTGCGCGCCAACTGCCGGATCTTACGGGCATACACATACGGCAGACAGGCGCCGACCAGAACCCGATTCGGCTGGCGGCTTTCCACCTTTTCGACCAGATCATTCCATCCCTCGGCCGTACAGGTTCTATCGATAATCTCAACACCCACGACCAGTGGATCGGCGGCCACCTGCCGCTTCAGTTCGTCCACCACGGAGGCTTCCGCCAGGGTCCCGTCGCAGGAACAGATGGTGACCAGGATTCTGGGCACCTCCCGCGAAACGTCTCTAAACTCCTTTTCGGCTTCCGGCTCGGGAGCCAGCCCGCCACCTGCAGCGTGAATGGTCCGCGAGGCCGCAAGCGCGGCGGCGGATGCCTGAGTGATCGATTCTCCGATGTCCTTCAACCCTGAAAAAGATCCCCCCAGCAGAATCCCGTCGCGCGGCGACCGAGTGAGGGAAAACGGCACCGTCTGGCCAAAGCCCCAACTGTTTAAAGGGATGTCGAGCATCTCGGCCAATGTTGCCGAACCGGCCGCCGGTCGCTGCCCGACGGCCAGGACCACCAGGTCCTGACGGGATTCATGCACAAGACCGCCGGTGTCGACATAGCGAATGATCAGATCGCCGCTGCTGTCGTCGTGCATCACCGAATGAACGCGTCCTCTTTCGAAACGGACACCGCATTCGGTCTCCGCCCGATCGCGATAGCGCTGGAACGGTTTTCCGAACGTGCGCATATCCATGTAAAAAATGGTTGTTTCGAGAGCGCCACCGGTTTTTTCCCTGGCCACCACGGCCTCCTTAATAGCGACCATGCAGCAGACATTGGAGCAGAAATCGGCATCGGACTGCAGATCCCGCGAGCCGACACACTGCACCCAGGCCACCTTGCGAACCGGCCTCTCATCCCCGGGTCGCACCAGGCGGCCACAACTGGGGCCGGTGCCGCTGAAGATCCTTTCGAACTCCAGACTGGTGACGACCCCCGGCAGTATCCCGTAGCCGAAGGTGTTTTTACCTTGGGACGGATCGTAATAAGACGTCCCGCCGCAGAGCACCAGGGCTCCGGCATTCAACCGGCGGTCCATCGCGGCCTCCAGGTCCTCGTAGATGCGCAGGACCATGGGAATCAGCTTATCGGGGTCGAAGGGCTTGACCAGGTAATCGAGGGCGCCGGTTTTCATGGCCTCGACCGCGGTTTCGACCGTGGCATAGGCCGTCATCATGACCACACACAGATCGGGACAGGATTCTTTGGCTTTTTGCAGAACCTCAACCCCGTCCATGCCGGGCATCTTGATATCGGTCAGCATGAGGTGATAGG
>JBDNAO010000043.1:0-4587 GCA_039768375.1 Desulfobacterales bacterium
CCACATCTCGTCCGGGAGTTTACACCTGCGGTATCCTCCAAGGCCCAAAAGACATTCCCTCCTCGGTGACCGAAGCCAGTGCCGCGGCCGGCGCCGCCGGTACCAGCGTGGCCGAGGCCCGGGGCAGCGACACCAAGAGCATCGATGTCCCCGATGAGATCGATGTCAGCAGCGAAGATGCGCGCATCGGCGTATTCGTCTGCAACTGCGGCATCAATATCGGCGGAGTGGTGGATGTGCCGGCCGTCAAGGAATATGCCGAAAGCCTTCCCAATGTCGTGTTTGCCGATGAAAACCTGTTCACCTGCAGTCAGGACACCCAGGAGAAAATCAAGGAGAAGATCAAGGAAGAGAAACTCAACCGGGTGGTGGTGGCCTCATGCAGTCCCAAGACCCATGCCCCCATGTTCATGGAGACCCTCGAGGCCTGCGGCCTGAACCAGTACCTGTTTGAGATGGCCAACATCCGGAACCAGAATTCATGGGTGCACGCCAACAATCCGGAAATCGCCACAGAAAAAGCCAAAGACCTTGTCCGGGCGGCCGTGGCCCGCTCCGCTATCCTGACACCGCTGCACGGGAAAGTGATTCCGGTAAACAAAAAGGCCCTGGTCGTCGGCGGTGGCATTGCCGGCATGAACGCGGCGCTGGATCTGGCCGGGCAGGGATTTGAATCGACGATCGTTGAAAAGGCGTCCGAACTCGGCGGGATGGCGCGCAAGCTCCACCACACCATCGAAGGAGCCGACATTCGCGCCTATCTCGACCAGCTGATTGCAACGGTGGGTTCCGAGGAAAAAATCGAAGTCCTGACCGACACCCGGGTCTCCGGGTTCGAAGGGTTCCAGGGCAACTTCGTCACTGAGGTGGCTGTCGGATCGGGCAACGGAACCCGCAAAATAGATCACGGCGTGATCATCGTGGCCACCGGCGGCGGAGAATATCGGCCCACGGAATTTCTGTACGGACAGGATGACCGGGTCGTCACCCAGGTGGAACTAAGCGACCGACTGACGGAAAAAGGGGCGGCCGACCTGAACAGTGTCGTGATGATCCAGTGCGTGGGATCGCGCAACGAGGAAAACGAAAACTGCTCGCGCATCTGCTGCCAGAGTGCCGTCAAAAATGCACTGGCGATCAAGAAACTCAACCCGGACACCCAGGTGTACGTGCTTTACAGAGATATGCGCACCTATGGTCTGCTGGAAGACTATTACACCGAAGCCCGCAAGCAGGGCGTTATCTTCATCCGTTTTGACAAGGACCACCCCCCCCAGGCCGAATCCTCGTCCGGGGAGGTTCTGGTAACCGTCAAAGACCACGTCCTTCAAAAAAACGTGGAAATCCGCTGCGATCTTCTGGCGTTAAGCGCAGGCGTCGTGGCCGCCGACACCGAGGAACTCAGCACGATCATGAAGCTGAACCGCAATCCCGAAGGCTTTTTCATGGAAGCACATGTAAAGCTCCGACCCGTGGACATGGGCGGCGAAGGTATTTTCCTGAGTGGATTGGCCCATGGTCCGAAGCTGATATCGGAAACCATCGCCCAGGCCCAGGCAGCTGCGTCCCGGGCAACGACGTTTCTGTCCAAGGATGAGATCAAGCTGTCGGCCATCACCGCCAAGGTCGACACGGAACACTGCGTGAAATGCCTCACCTGTGTCCGTTCGTGTCCTTTCGATGTTCCGAAATTCAACATTGCGGAGGGCGCCATCAACATCGACGAGGCCCTGTGCCACGGATGCGGCGTGTGCGCCGGGGTGTGCCCCCGGCAGGCCATTCAGCTGAGCTTCTACGAAGATGAACAGATAATCTGTAAAATTGACGCCCTTTTGGCAGGAGGAATGTAATGGTCGATTTTGAACCGAAAATTATTTCATTTTGCTGTAATTACTGAGGATACTCAGCCGCGGACCTGGCAGGTTCCATGCGACTGGACTATCCCGCCAACGTGAAGATCATCCGGGTACCGTGTTCCGGAAAAGTGGACGTCCTCCACCTGCTGCGAGCCATTCAAAAAGGCGCCGACGGTGCCTATGTGGTCGGGTGCTTAGAGGGGACGTGTCACTATAACGAAGGCAATTTCAGGGCTCGGGAACGTGTGAATCACGTGCGCATGCTGCTGGAGGAGATCGGAATTGAAGGCGACCGGGTCAGAATGTATAACCTGTCTTCCGGGGAGGGCCCGACCTTTGCCGCCTACGCCAAAGAGATGACCGAACACATCAAGGCACTGGGGCCCAACCCGCTAAAGAATAGTGCGAATGCCTAAAAAAGGAGTGTAATATGGCTGAGGAAGCAATCAAGATTGGCGGAAAAAAGAAGAGCACCTTTATCGACAAGGTCAAGGACCTGCTGCCCGAGGGCGGCAACCTGAACCTGTGCCTGACCTGCGGGGCATGTTCTTCGGGGTGCCCGGCGACGGGCCTGGAGGGGATGGACCCGCGCAAGTTTCTGCGCATGGCGGCGCTGGGGATGGACGAGGAAGTGACATCCACGCCGTGGGTGTGGATGTGCAGCATGTGCACGCGCTGCGTCTACGTCTGCCCGATGAAGATCAATATCCCCCAGCTGGTGTTTTATGCACGCCAGAGCTGGCCGCGGGAAAAGCGGCCCAAGGGCATCGTGGGTTCCTGCGACATGGCCCTCAGAAACGACACCTGCAGCGCGATGGGCGCCACCGAGGAAGATTTCCAGTTCGTGGTCGAAGACGTGCTGGAGGAATACCGGGAAGCACAGCCGGAATTTGCCGAAATGGAAGCCCCGACCAACAAGAAAGGCGCGGAGTTCTTCCTCAACCAGAACTCCAGAGAACCGGTGACCGAGCCCGACGAGATGGTGCCGCTGTGGAAGATCCTGCATTCGGTGGGCGCCGACTGGACCTACGGCACCAAAGGCTGGGCGGCGGAAAACTACTGCATGTTCATGGCCGATGAGGAAAACTGGAAGCACATCGTGGAGGTCAAGCAGAAAGCGGTGGAGGACCTGGGCTGCAAGGTCTGGCTCAACACCGAGTGAGGGCACGAACTGTTCGCGGTCCGGTTCGGAGCGCAAAAGTTCAACCTCGATTTCAATTTCGAGATCAAGAGCATCATTCAATACTACGCCCAGTGGATCAAAGAAGGCAAACTGAAGGTCAGTTCCGAGTGGAACAAAGACCGTCAAATAAAATTCACGGTGCAGGACCCCTGCCAGTTGGTCCGTAAATCATTTGGTGACCCGGTGGCAGAGGACTTGCGGTATGTGGTCAAGGCGGTGGTCGGTGAAGAAAACTTTATCGACATGAGCCCCAACCGATCGAACAACTACTGCTGCGGCGGCGGCGGCGGTTTCCTGCAGTCCGGTTACCCCGAAGCGCGCAGGGATTACGGCAAACTCAAGGCCGAACAAATTCTCAAGACCGGTGCGGCCTATTGCATCACCCCGTGCCATAACTGCCACGCCCAGGTTCATGATCTGTCCGACATGCGCGATCATGCCTGGCAAACGGTTCACCTGTGGACACTGATCTGCCTGTCGATGGGCATCCTCGGTCCGAATGAGCGGGAGTACCTCGGGGAGGATCTGAAGGACGTGGATGTTTTTCACCCGGAAAGCTCCAATTTCTAGCGGGGTTGACCGACCATTCGTAACCGTTCACAGGCTTGCAAAGTCCGATGCGCTTCAAACCACCTAATTGTAAGCGTTTACAGGGTGCAGCAGATGCAAGGCGTCGGGTGCGCAGACGTACTTTTGTACTTCAAGTGCCCGACAACAAAGCAGATGCGGTGCCCTGTGAACGCTTGCGACCATTCAGAAGTCGATCGGTGCATCAGGAGGAAATATGATAGTCGCGAAAAGAAAACCCTTTGGCGAAATCAAGGAGATGATCAAGCCGTATAAGAAGGTGCTCAATGTGGGCTGCGGCACCTGTGTGTCGGTCTGCCTGGCCGGCGGTGAAAAAGAGGTCGCTATTTTGAACGCAGAAATCGAAATGGCCCGCAAAATGGACGACAGCCCTATCGAGATTTCGGCTTACACGGTGGAACGCCAATGCGACCGCGAATACCTGGCCGAACTGGACGACAAGATAAAAGACTACGATGCCGTCATTTCCATGGCCTGCGGGGTCGGGATTCAGTTCCTGGCCGAGCGGTTCCCGGATAAACCGGTCTTTCCGGGTGTCGACACCACCGGTTTGGCGGTCAACCAGGCCGTGGGCTTGTACGAGGAGCGCTGCCGTTCCTGCGGCAAGTGCGTGCTCGGCATGACCGGCGGGATCTGCCCGGTGACCATGTGCGCCAAGGGCCTCTACAACGGCCCCTGCGGCGGTACCAACAAAGGGAAATGCGAAATCAGTCAGGACCAGCCCTGCGCCTGGTACATGATTCACGAGCGGCTCTCCGAGCAGGAGCGCCTCGACCTGATCAAAGATTTCAAGGAACCGGCGGACTGGACCGACCAGACCCCACGCACGCTGATTCAACCGGGGTACAAAAAACCGGAAAAGGAAGAAGCCAAGTAGACCGGGTCTGTCAGACGACTGAACATCAACAACCGCACGTTAACGGCAAGGTGAAACAATGAGCACAGAAGGCAATGGGTATA
>JBDNAO010000304.1:0-10713 GCA_039768375.1 Desulfobacterales bacterium
TGGCCGCCGTGTGCGCCATCCGGTTGTTCCCGATGTAAGACGGAGCTTTTCATGAGTATGGAAACCTACGGCGCTTTTGTGATCGCGGCGATGATCGTTCTGGTGATACCCGGTCCAACCATCATCTTGGTGATCAGCCAATCTGCCAGCCACGGCCGTCGCGCCGTGCTGCCGCTTGCCGCCGGGGTGACACTCGGCGACTTCACGGCCATGGTCCTCTCTCTTCTGGGCCTTGGTGCCGTGTTGGCTGCATCGGCCGCTCTGTTTACCATACTGAAATGGATCGGCGCCGTTTATCTGATTTACCTCGGCATCAAACTCTGGCGCAGCGAGCCAACGCCGCAAGATTTTGAATCATTGTCGGCGGCGGTATCCAGTCGCCGGTTCTTCACGAGTGCCTATGTGGTGACCGCCTTGAATCCGAAGAGCATCGTCTTTTTCGTCGCCTTTCTGCCCCAGTTCGTCAATCACCGTGCGCCGATAGCTTTCCAGTTCATCGTTCTAGGAGCCACCTTCCTGATTCTTGCGGCATTGAATGCGTCAATATATGGCTTGTTCGCCGGACGGCTGCGCGATGTCCTTCAAAAAAAGGCTGCGCACAGATGGTTCAACCGCTGCGGCGGCAGTGCTCTGATTGGGGCCGGTATTTTTACGGCGGTGGTCAAGCAATCATCATGACCGCTGCCGAAATCGGGGGTTTTTGCCGGCTCAAGGGGAAGCGGGGCGACAGAGTAAAAAGTTCACGGCCTTCATGCTCATGACGACGATGCGGTCCTGGTTCTGCACTTCGATGAGCGAATGGACAATGCCGCGGTCCGGTTTTGAACGTGAGCGGTTCGCTTGCGTGATGGTCACCCGCAGAGAAAGTGTATCACCGGGCCGCACAGGCAGGATCCAGCGCAGCTCGTCCACGCCCGGCGAGCCAAGGCTGGCAACGTGGGACAGGTAGTTGTCTACGAACAGCCGCATCATCAGAGCAGCGGTGTGCCAACCGGATGCGATAAGCCCGGTGTAAATTGCTGATTTTGCGGCCTCGGGGTCGGTATGAAAAACTTGGGGATCGAATCGCCGACCGAAGGCGATGATCTCCTCTTCCTCGACCGTGATCGTCCCGAATTCATGGATCGTGCCGGCCACGTAATCTTCAAAGTAACGCCTTTGCACCGGCACTAAAAACGCGGACGACTTCATCAGGGCCTCCCCACAAGTTTTGAATTGTTGCCTTTTAACGGTTTGGAAGCTGCAGCCCCGCTAATTTAAGAACACCCCCTTAACATGCAGGCGATACGGATGTAAAGATCGGTGTCCTGATCGCCTCTGATCTGATATTCGCCGGCGCTAATGGCAGCTGGGCGGTGGCGGCAGGCACGGCCCTTTGGGGCCTACACAGGGCTTGACCCAGGGGTTACTTTCAGCCATGATCACCGATAACGCCCGTTAAGATTTGCGAGGAACGGCTTTTGGCAGTTTCAGCCTGGACGGCGGCGTGGCCACCCTCCTCGCCAGTATTATCGGCTGAAATCCGCCAACACCTGGACAATAGCATGATTTCCGTCCTCAAACGGCCTTCCAGAGTGCTCGTGGAGGAGAGAATATGGGAAAATTACAGATCTTACCGAAAGAAGTGGATCTCGCTGCCATTGACTTACCTCATCTGAACGGTGCATGTTTGCCCATCTGCTACATGTCCGACTACTCGGTTTTGGCGCTGCTGGTCGATAAATTCCAGGAAACCGTCCGGCTTCTCGAAGAGCACCGTTACTTTTTGTCCAAATCTTCTCCGGCGGTTGAGGTCGTTATTGAAAACGCCGAACACATGCGGAAAATGTTTCGGCTGCTCCAAACCGGCGGGATCGACTTCACACTGTCCGACATTGCCGATCAAATCTACCAGGGGTGATAAGTGACAGGCCTGCCTGTAAGGCAGAGCGAATGCCGTTATTTACGGATTTACCTCTTGAGCAGAACCTACCATTCATCCTTTTTTATGATCAGAGGGTCATGATGGCTGATACCCCAGACAGAACGACCGGCATAAAGTTGTTGATTCAGAACCTTAAAAAGGAGTTTCGCATCCCTGAAAACCTGGAGCATTACTCAGAAGAAGATTTCCAGGAAGCCGAAAAAAAATTCTTGAAATTCTGTCTTCAGAACGGGTGCAACATTGATGACCGTGATCTAACGAGCAACAAGGGTGACGACGATCTGGATCTTGTGCAACCTGTTGAGTAAATGCTTCAAGGCTGCTTGTTATCGGCTTCTGTTTTTAAGCACTCCCCGATGCATGTTAGCGGGTTCCAATACTTTAGCGTCGAACTCGAGGGTAGCTAAATGGTCTGCGGCAGTTTCCTCCCGTCTGATCAGTTCCACCATGCCGTCGGCGCGCAGTAAAAGTTCCTTGGGCCGCAGCCGGCCATTGTAATTGAAGCCCATGGCGTGGCCGTGGGCACCCGTGTCGTGGATGCAAAGAATGTCACCGTCTGCGATTCTCGGCAGGCGTCGTAAAATGGCGAACTTGTCGTTGTTTTCGCAAAGGGAACCGACCACGTCTGCGGTCATTGTCTCCGGTATCCCCTTCATTCGTGGAACTGTTATATGGTGGTAAGCACCGTACATAGCCGGACGCATCAGGGCCGACATGCAGGCGTCGACACCAATGTACTTTCGATAGGTGTCTTTATGGTTGATGGCGGTTGCAACCAGCACGCCGTGGGGTCCGGTCATGTAACGGCCGCTCTCCATGAAGAGTTTCGGCACATAGCCGTTGCGTGCTTTGAATGCGGCAAAAGCTTGATAGATGCCGGCGGACAAGTCTTCCAGCGCCAGCGGCCTGTCCTCCGGACGGTAAGGGATACCCAGGCCGCCGCCGATGTTCACAAACTCAAAGCTGATCTTCAGCTCGCGACCGATCCACTCGGCTACCTCCAGCAGCATTTCGGCCGTCTGCACCATATAGCGGTAGTTTCGTTCGTTTGACACCAGCATGGTGTGCAGACCAAAACGTCTCGCGCCCCTGTCGATCGCCGCGCGATAGGCATCAGGCATCTGATCGTGGGTCACGCCGTATTTTGATTCCACTGGATTGCCGATGATGCTGTTGCCGGTGCGTCGCGGTCCGGGGTTGTAGCGGAAGCAGATCATTTCCGGCATTTCCGGAACCTTGGGAATCAGTGAAATATCGTCTAGGTTCAGGATGCAACCACCGTCACGCGCGGCAAAAGAAAACTCTTCGACCGACGTGTTGTTGGAAGTGAACATGATGTCCCCACCACGGGCGCCGAAGCGGCGGCTCAGCATCAGTTCGGCAATCGAGCTGCAGTCGAACCCGAATCCCATTTCTCCCATAATCTGAAGAATACGGGGATTCGGCAACGCCTTGACGGCATAAAACTCCCGAAACCCTTCAAACAGGGCGAAAGCGCTTGTGAGCTCCTCGGCCGTCTGACGGATACCGGTTTCGTCGTAGATGTGAAAGGGTGTGCCGAATTTCTGCACAATCTCATTCAGGACCGGATTGAGTCGATTTTGGAAAGCGGCTGACATCGGCATGGGTTAAACGACCCCTTTTAGCGCTTCAGAAACACGCCGCATGGCCTTCTCGACATTTTGAGCGGAGTTGAAGGCGCTGATGCGGATAAAGCCCTTGCCGCATTTTCCGAAACCGGCGCCGGGCGTGCACACGACGCCGGCATTTTCGAGCAGCAGATCGAAAAATTTCCATGAATCTGTCCGTCCGTCTACCCAGATGTAAGGAGAATTCTCTCCACCGATGCAGTCATAGCCAAGCGCCGCCATCTCCCGACGGATGACCGCAGCATTGCTTAAGTAATAATCGGTCAATTCTTGGGCCTGGCGCCGGCCCTCTTCGCTGTATATTGCCGCGGCGGCTCTCTGGACCGGGTAGGACACGCTGTTGAACTTGGTGGTGTGCCGTCGGTTCCACAGGGCATGGACCTCATGCTCTGCGCCCGTACTCGTGTAAGCCCGGCAGGACTTGGGCACCACGGTAAAGGCGCAGCGTGTGCCGGTGAAACCGGCAGTTTTGGAAAAGCTCCTGAACTCGATCGCCACCTCCCGGGCCCCCTCGACTTCGTAAATCGACCGCGGGATGCTATCGTCGCGAATAAATGATTCATAAGCGGCATCATAGAGAATCACAGCCTTGTGAACTCTGGCGAATTCGACCCACTCCTCGAGTCGGCGCTTATCGATCGTGGCCCCCGTGGGATTGTTCGGAAAACAGAGGTATATCAGATCGACCGGTTCGGTCGGCAGATCCGGCACGAACCCGTTTGCGCGGTTTCCCTCCAGGTAAACGATACCATCGTAGCGGCCGCTGCTGTATTCGCCGGTGCGTCCGGCCATCACGTTGGTGTCAAGATAGACCGGGTAGACCGGATCGGGGATGGCGATTTTGATATTGGTTGAAAAAATTTCCTGGATGTTTCCGGTGTCGCATTTTGCCCCGTCGCTGACAAATATTTCATCCGGAGCGATGTCCGCACCTCGGTCCTGATAATCGTGGCGCGCGATTTTCTCGCGCAGGAACAGATACCCCTGTTCGGGGCCGTACCCATGGAAGGTGTCGTCAGCGGCCATCTCGTCCACCGCCCGGTGAAGGGCTTCGATACAGGCCGGTGGCAATGCCCGCGTGACGTCGCCGATGCCGAGTTTGATGATTTCCAGGTCCGGGTGGGCTTGCTGGAACGCGGCCACCCGCTTGGCGATGTCCGAAAAGAGATATGACGCCTTGAGCTTCAGATAATTTTCGTTGATCTTGATCATTGTTGCTCCTCTGAAATCGTGATTTCTTCAAACATCTCCCTGGGTGCACCGCACACAGGGCATATAAGAGGCGGCTCATCCCCGTCGTGGATATAACCGCAAATGATACACCGCCATCGTTTCATCGTCACCCCCGACCATCCTTGGTGCGTCCCGAAATTCGGATTCAATCTTGATGACCGACGGAGAAGCCATAGCACACTTTGCCGAACGGTAAAACAGGTGTCTCGTCGGGCATGCCTGTACCGGTTGGATCTGTAACGGTTCGGCGTTTAAAAATGCCGTTTCATCAGTGAAGAGATTTCAGTTTCCGGGGGCAGGGCGGATGCACCGAAGCCCCGGGTCGAGAGGGCAGCGGCTGTCACGGCAAACCGACCCGCTGCGACCAGATTGCCGGTTGCGATGTATCGAACCAGGAAAGCCGCCGAAAATACATCGCCGGCACCGGTCGGATCGACCACGTCTACCTCCGGGGCGGTGACCTGCGTAAAGCGGGCCCCGTCATAAATATAGGCGCCGTCTCTTCCCCGGGTAATGATGACGATCTTCGGTCCCATCCGATAGAGTAGGCGCCCGGCGGTTTCGATGTCACCGGTCGACGTGATGACGGCCGCCTCCAGTGCGTCGACCTTCAGGACATCACAGTGCCTGAGCGCCGTTTCGGCTTCGGGCGTCATCCGAAGAATGACGTCTCCGGCAGTGGAAAGCTGCCGGAGAAATCCCTGGGCATCCAGCATCAGGCATCCTGAGCGGGACGTGCGCATGATGGCCGGATCGACTTCCTGCAAAACCGGGCCTACCAGCAAGCCCGGCGCATCGAATGCGGCTTGAGGAACATCGGCCCGATGAATGTCACCGCCGGCCCAAGCTCTCTGTTTTCGAATACCGGCCGAATAGGTATTCTCGAACACCGTCACCGGTCCGGCATCGGAAAAATACCGGACATCCACACCGCGTCGGGCAAGCCAGTATTTTATATTCTCGTCGCCTCTGCCGACAACCGCCACCCGGCGGCCTAAACCTGCCAGAAACAAGGCCGCATACCAGACCGTTCCGCCCAAGGCCTGCACGGTGTTCTTGTTTATCGAGAGGGTGTCATGCGTCGGATTGCCGATCAGATACATCATTGACGGATCTTTTGACTTTCACAATCTTTGGACGTAGGCTGAAAGCAAACGGTTTGCGCTTCCGCCGAGACATAGAATCGGGACTGTCTTTCGGGTCAGAAGAATCAGTTGTTTAAAGATAACCGCGCCGCGTTAAAGCATCAAGGCTCTAGTGCCGTGTTATTCTTGAAGTTTCTCGACTGCCTTGCGCGATGAAATTGAATGCACATAAGGTTCCCGGTTCAAGCCCGCCCTGGCGCGACGGGTCGTGGCTACGAAATTGTTTGCATATTACATAGACGTTGCTTTCCATCACCACATCTTTCCAAGCCGGGTCTGGGCCAGGGATTCAACATTCAGAACTGCCTCTGGCTGCCGCCTCCAATTTGATCGAAGAGGAAACGTTTAAATATCAGTGAAAAATTCCAAATCGCAAATAACAAACAAATCACAATGACCGAAATTCGAAATTCCAAACTATTGGTTTTTGATCTTAGTTGAGATTTGGATATTGTCATTTGGAATTTATTTGTATTTTGGTGCTTGTATTTTGGTATGATGATGGCCTGTGATGATTTTTCAGATTGACAACAACAATACATCCGATCCTCACGTCAACATAGCCATAGAGGAGTGCGTCCTGCGCCATCTCGACCCGGACCGGACGTATTTTCTGATGTACGTAAACCGGCCGTCCATTATCGTCGGCCGTCATCAGAACATCCTGGAAGAAGTCAATCTGCCCTTTGCGGCCCGACACGGCCTGCCGGTGTTGCGTCGCATATCCGGCGGAGGAGCGGTCTATCACGACTGCGGAAACCTGAACTTCAGCTTCATCCGGCACCACGACCGGCGAAGCCTGAAAGACGTCAGCCATATCCTCGAACCGGTCCGCTCGGCGCTGTTGAAATTGGGTGTGGTTGCCGAATTCAATCACAAGAACGACCTGTTTGTCGCCGGCAAAAAAATATCGGGCAATGCGCAATTTTCAAACACCAAGCGGATCATCTTGCACGGTACCCTGCTGTTGAACAGCGATCTCGTCTCGCTGCGCCGGGCTCTGCAAGCGAACCAAGGCCGAATCATTTCGCGGGCACGCCAATCGGTTCCGAGCGATGTCACCAACATTTCAGATCATCTGCCGTCAGACATCGGCATGGATGTGTTTCAGCAACACCTGGTCGAGTGCATCGCCGAGCGGGAAGGGGGCCTACAAAAAATCCCTCTGCCTGACCGAGAATGGAATTCGGTTCGCCGCCTTTCCAGGGAAAAGTACCGATCCTGGGAATGGAACTTCGGCAAGGCCCCGGCTTTTCGCATTCGCCGCAGGTCTCGGACGCCTGCCGGTTATCTGGAAACGATGATCGCGGTGGAAAGCGGCTGCATTATTAACATCCGTTTTGAAAAAAATATCAATGCCATCGACCATGCGGTACAATTGGAAAAGCGGCTGATGGGCACCCCCTACCACCTGGATGCTATTCGAACCCGGTTGTCCGGCGTGGACGTGAGACGTTTCGGCACGACACTCACGGCAAACCAACTGGCGGAGCATCTATGCGACAACGGTATCTCCGGGATCGACCCCGGTTTACAAAGTGCCCGACGTATCCTATCTTAGAAAATTGAAAAGCAAAAATCTGATTGTTAGCCAAGGCAACGGAAGGCAATCAACGGTCGACCATCATTTGGCGATACGCTGAATTATATCGTTGGAGGATTATTGCATGCGACAACTGCTGCGGATCACTTTATCAATGCTGCTATTGACGGCAAGCGTTCACGGCTCGCACGCCCACGCAAGCCTTGAGACAAACATCGATGTCGAGGAATTTACGCTGGACAACGGCATGCTCTTTCTGGTGGTCAACCGCCCGGCAATGCCCCAGGTAGCAGTCCGATTGGCCATCCGGGCCGGTTCGGCGCTCGAAGAGACCGGCAAGACCGGCATTGCCCACCTTCTGGAACACATCATGTTCAAAGGCACTAAGAATTTCGGCACGCTGGACCGTGCCAAGGATGAGGAACTCCAGAAAGAGATCGAAGCCGCCTACCAGGTGGTTCTGAAGGAGGAAAAATCCCGCCACCCCGATCGAGAGCTCATCCAAAACAAGCTGGCCGAGATGGACAGCCTGCGCCGTGAGGTCCAAAGTATTTTCGTGCCGCAGGCCTTTTCTTCCCAACTGGGAAAAAACGGTGCCGTAGGCATCAATGCCTTTACCAGTCAGGATCAGACCCAGTACATCGCCTCGGTGCCATCCGACATGCTCGAGCAGTGGTTCTCGCTCATCAGTGAACAGATCTTCGAGCCTTCCTGGCGCGAATTCTATGTCGAAAAAGATGTGGTCCAGCGCGAGTGGGCCTTCCGCTATGTCAACAATCCGGCCGGCGCCGCATGGCTCGACCTGGATGCCACCGCTTACACCGCCCACCCTTATCGCAATCCGACCATCGGATGGCGATCGGATATGGAAGGATTCAATACTACCGACGCTATGGCGTTTCACCGCCGCTACTACAATCCGACCAATGCGGTCTGCGTCCTGGTCGGCGACCTGACGGTTGAAAAAGCCCGGCGACTCGCCAAAATATATTTCGATAGATATCCGAGCGGAACCCGCAGTCCCGAAACCGTAACGGATGAACCACCCCAGGAAGGCCCGCGCCGCAGCGTACGGCATCTCAAGGGGGCCCGGACCCCGCTGGTGCGGATCGGTTTCCATGGGGCTCAGATGGGCACCAAGGACTTCTACGCGCTGGATGTGATGACCATGCTGCTCAGCCAGGGGCGCAGTGCCCGCATCACGCAAGACCTGACCAACAAGGGTCTGGCGGTCGAGGCTTGGGCCGCCAACCCGGACAACCGCTATGGGGGAATGGTGATTCTCGGCGGCTCGCCCAACGAACCGCAGAATCTCAAAAGCGACAATCCGACGAAAGAGGAAAGAGCCCGAGCCTACCGTGAGGCCTGCCGCGACCTCGAAAACCTGCTGCTGGCAGAGGTCGAGCAGTTGAAAGACCAACCCGTCACCCCCCGGGAGCTCGAGCGCATCAAAAAACTCAACCAGCGGAATTTTATTGAACGGTTGCGAAGCAATGAAAGCCTGGCCTCCACGTTGGCCACCCTCGAGGTCCAGACTGGATGGCGTTATCTGAACACTTACCTCGACAACATCGCCGCGGTAACGCCCGAGGATGTCCAGCGCGTGGCGCAGACCTATCTTCGCAACGAAAACCAGACCAGTGTATACGTCATTCCAGGGGGTGAACCGGACAAACCGCCGTCAGACTACAGCGAAATTCGGTCCGTGGGCGGTAAAGCCGCGGCGCGCGCCAAGCCGCCGGCCGATCTCGTCAATCACTCGATCTACCCCACTCCTGAGGGCTGGCGGCATCCGCTCTCCTTCGCACGTAAACCCGTCAAGGTGACCTATTCCCAGGCGGAATCCACCACGGTCGATGGCACGACCCTGTTCTTCATGCGGGATACCGAACTCCCGATGATCGACCTGACCCTGCTGGTGAAGGCCGGCGAAGTCGACATTGACCCCTCTAAAACCGGGTTGGCGGACCTCATTAACGGCAGCCTTGTCAACGGCGGTACCGAGCGGCATGCGCCGGAAGCGCTGGCCCTAGTGCTGGACGAAAATGCCATCGAAGTGTCGGTGTCGGTTGGCGAGGAAGACGCCGCCATCCGGCTGTCGGTTCTAAAGGATGAATGGGAAAATGGGCTGGACCTGCTGCAGGAAATCCTGACTCAACCGGCATTCCGGCCCGATGTGCTGGACGTCGTAAAAGAACAGTCCTTGATCGGACTGAAACGCCAGGGTGAGAATGCCCAGGCAGTAGCCATGCGTGAAGGGGCGATTTGGCATTTCAGCGGGCACCCCTATGGCCGTGATCCCCTTAAGGGGCTCGAAACGATCCCGACGATTGAGCGGAAAGACTTGAAGCGTTTCCTGCGCACCTACTTTGTCCCGTCTAACATGGTGGTGGCCGTTTCCGGGGACATCTCCAGGGAGGCCGCGGTTGCCGGCGTCGGAGGATTGATGGCGAGTTTGCCTACCGAAAGGGCACCCGACCGGCGCTTGGCGGACCCCTCAGCGACCCCTCCGGTTCTGGCCCTTGTACCCAAAGCGGGTCAGGTTCAGTCACAGGTGGTGCTGAACCTGAGTGGCCCCAAGAGATCGGACCCGGCGTTCTGGAAGCTGAGGCTGTTGACGGACATTTTCGGAGGAAGCGACTCGTTGATGTACACCCGGTTGAGGGATGACCTCGGCTTGGTCTATTCGGCGGGGTTTTTCCAGACCTACAAATGGAATGCCGGAATATTGATCGGCTATATCGGATGCAAGGGAGACAAAACCGGCCTGGCGATCGCCGAAACCGTGGATATCATGCGGGAGCTTCGACGGAGAATTCCACAAGACGAACTGGAACGCAAGCGCCTCGAATCACTCAACAGTTTTGTGTTTAACGTCGACACGCCGCATGATCTGGTTACGACGTATGCCCGCTACCAGATGCGCGGGGAACCGCTGGACACGCTCGATCGAATTCAGGACGCCTACATTGGCGCCAGCACGTCTGAGCTCGAGGACCTGGCTCGACGCTATTTGGACCCTAGGCGTGTCCAAGTGTTTGTGGTCGCGGACAAGACGATACCGGTCGGTCGGAACCAAACCGGCGTGCAGACCCTGGAGGAAGATCTCGATCGACTGGCCGCACAACTCGAGCTGCCGTACAGTGAAATCGAGCTGCGTTAAGGTTTCGGTTGTTTCAGCGCATCGAAACGGCCGTGCCAGGCGCAGTTGATACAAAA
>JBDNAO010000305.1:0-2504 GCA_039768375.1 Desulfobacterales bacterium
AGACACTACCCCTGGTATTGGGATATTCAGAAATGTCAAATTACAAGCACCAAATTCTAAGGAAATCCCAAATTTCAATATCCAATGACCCAAACAGTTTGTAGTTTTGAATTTTGGTCATTGTGATTTGTTTGTTATTTGTTATTTGCGATTTGGAATTTATCACCGAAATTGAACAGATTCCTCTTCGATCAAACCGGATGCTTGCGGCCAGAAGATGTGCTGACCCCTGAATCCAGAACCCTGAACCTTTGAACCCTAAACCTCAACCCGCTGTCCAGGAGGTGTCACATGGCCGAGCGTTCCCTGCTATCTGCATTGCGGTTTTTGCGTCCCAGAAGTAAACCTCATGGCTGCCGGGAGGAGAAGACCGCGGACAACTGGGCCGAAACCCGCTGCGGCCAGCGGGAATGGGAGGAACTGTATCGCCGCCGTTGGCAGTATGATAAAAAAGTCCGCTCTACGCATGGCGTCAATTGCACCGGGTCGTGCTCGTGGGATGTCTATGTTAAAAATGGGATTCTGGTTTGGGAAACCCAGCGCACCGATTATCCCGCGTGCGGAGAGGGTTTTCCCAATCACGAACCGCGGGGGTGTCCGCGCGGGGCGACCTATTCGTGGTATACCTACAGCCCGGTGCGCCTCAAATACCCGTTGGTCAGATCCAGCCTGATGGCCATGTGGCAGGAGGCCCTGCACCGGCAAAAAGATCCGGTGGCCGCCTGGGAAAGCATCGTCACCGATGATGCAAAACGCCGTCGATTTCACAAAGACCGCGGAAAAGGCGGGTTTGTCAGGGCATCCTGGGACCAGGTCGCCACGATCATTGCCGCGGCATTGATTCACACCATCAAGGTGTACGGTCCCGACCGGATTTTCGGCTTCACCCCGATTCCGGCCATGTCGATGGTCTGTTATGCGTCAGGGGCCCGTTTTCTTTCCCTCATCGGCGGCTCCATGATCAGTTTTTACGATTGGTACTGCGATCTGCCGCCGGCCTCACCCCAGATCTGGGGCGAGCAGACCGATGTTCCCGAAAGTGCCGACTGGTACGAGTCCACGTATTTCATCGTGTGGGGCACCAATCTGCCCATGACCCGCACGCCGGATGCGCATTTCTACACCGAGGCCCGCTACCGGGGCGCCAAGGTGGCTGCGGTTGCGCCCGATTATGCCGAATACGTCAAGTTCGCCGATACCTGGTTGCCTGCCAGGGCGGGCACGGATGCGGCCCTGGCTATGGCCATGACCCATGTCATTTTCAAGGAATTCTATATCGACCGACAGGTGGCCTACTTCACCGATTATGCCAAGACCTACACGGACCTGCCGTTTGTCGTCGTGCTCGAATCGAAAGGCGACACCTATACTCCCGGTCGATTCCTGCGGGCGGCGGACCTGGACCTGGAGACCAACAATGCCCAGTGGAAAACGGTCCTGTACGATGCGGCCACCCACGACTTCCGTGTTCCCAACGGCAGCATCGGTTTTCGATGGAACGAGGAAGGGCGCTGGAACCTGGAGCTGGATGAAAACGACGAGAGCATCGACCCGCTGCTCAGTTTCGCGTCCGAACCGGATCATTGGAAGAACGTTTCGTTCCCTGTTTTCGAGTCGGCCGGGGCCAGATCCAAAACGGGCATCGCACCCGTAAAGACCATTGCGACACCTGCGGGCGAGCTGCACGTCACCACCGTCTTTGACCTGATGGCCGCCCATCTGGGCATTTTGCCGCAAGAGGCGCCGGATTCAAGCGCAGATTATCCGCAGGGGTACCAAGACCCCAAACCCTACACACCCGCCTGGCAGGAAGCCATCACCGGTGTGCCGCAGGCCGATGTCATCCGCGTGGCGCGCGAGTTTGCTGACAACGCTGAGAAGACCCGCGGAAAGTCCATGATATTTCTGGGGGCCGGCACCAATCACTGGTATCACAGCGATATGATTTACCGGACGATCATCGGTCTGACCACCTTGTGTGGATGCCAGGGAGTCAATGGCGGCGGTTGGGCCCACTATGTGGGACAGGAAAAGGTCAGACCCCAGGCGGCGTGGTCCCAGGTTGCCTTCGGCCTCGACTGGCGCCGGCCGCCCCGCCAGCAAAACGGCACCTCCTTTTATTACTTCGCCACCGATCAATGGCGCTACGACACCCTCCGGCCTGACGCCATCCTCTCGCCTTTTGGCAGCGCGGCAGCGGCGCACCACATGGCCGATTACAACGTCATTGCCGCCCGTCTGGGGTGGCTGCCGTCCTATCCGCAGTTCAACCAGAATCCGATCGAACTGGTCAGAGAGGCCGTATCGAACGGGGCGTCTTCGGATGAAGACATAATCGCCTATGCCGTCGAAAAGCTCAAAAGCGGTGACTTGCGGTTTTCGATTGAAGATCCGGACAACCCCCTCAACTTCCCGCGGGTCTTGTTCCTGTGGCGGGCCAACCTGCTGGGTGCCAGCGGCAAGGGGCACGAGTATTTCCTCAAACATCTGCTGGGCGTTGAAAA
>JBDNAO010000306.1:0-8162 GCA_039768375.1 Desulfobacterales bacterium
AGGCATCGGTGTGCGGCCGACTCTATACCTTATCGTTGCTCTGACGGCGGTATTTTTTTTCGGCTGCGATCCATTTTACAGCAAAGCGTCTAAAAATACAGAAAAAAGTGAAGGAGTAAAAACCATGGGGATGCTCGCAACAATCGAAGAAAAAATGGCTGCGATACCGTCCATCGATGCCGCCGCACCGCTTCAAACCGCAACGGCCACGTTCGCCCTGGGCTGATTCTGGGGACCTGACTCCCGGTTCGGGAGTTTGAAGGGTGTGGTGCGGACCCGCGTGGGCTATGCCGGCGGCACGAAAGAGGCACCGACGTATCACAGCCTGGGTGACCATGCGGAGACGATCCAGATCGATTACGATCCCTCCCAAATCTCTTACGACGACCTTTTGGACATCTTCTGGCAAAGCCACAACCCGAGCTCGCGCGCTTGGTCGACGCAATACATGGCCGCGGTCTTTTATCACAACGATGAGCAAAAAAAGCTTGCCGAAGAGAGCAGAGAGCGCGAAGCATCCAGGCGGGAGAAGCGGATTCAAACCCAAATTCTGCCCCTCACCGCTTTTTACCGTGCCGAAGATTATCACCAGAAATATCGACTGCGGCGCGAGAGAAATTTGTTGCAGGAATTCGAAAGGATTTATCCCACAGCCGATGACTTGGCCGATTCGACCGCGGCGGCACGTGTGAACGGTTATCTCGGCGGCTTTGGCACATCGGCCGACCTGAAGGCCGATCTGAACCGGCTCGGACTTTCTGCCGAAGGCAGCCGATATCTTCTTCGAATCGTTGATTCCAAGAACCCTTAACCAGACCTTTTAACGAATCGCCATCTTTCGGCCGGGGCCCAAATCTATTATTTCTGAACGTTGACTTAGAAGTATGGAAGCAGAAGCGAGAAAAAGACGCGTCGTCCTTTGGGGGATGCTGATCTGGGCCGTCATTGCCGGTTGTTTCGTAATGGATCTATTCGTGTGCCCGTGGACCGACGTCTTTTTGCTTTGACGGTCGATAGTTGGCGTTTTTAATAATCCCGGCAAACGCTCGGGCGGAAAAATTTAAAACAGGGAAAATGACATGCTTGAAACGACGATTGCGGGCAGTCTGCCCAAACCGGAGTGGTTGGCAGAAACGGAAAAACTCTGGCCGGCTTGGCGTTTAGAGGGTGAAGATCTCAAGCGCGCCCAGGAGCGCTCTGCCGCCGAGTGGCTGACACATCAAGCGGAAGCGGGAATCGACACCGTCACCAACGGCGAGCAGTTCCGTGTTCACTTCGTGCATGGGTTTCTGGAACACATCGCCGGCATTGACTGGAACCAAAAAACCTCAATGGGAATCCGTGACAACCGCTACTCCGTCCAGGTGCCGACGGTCACCGGCCCTGTTTCCCGGCCCCATTCCGTTCATCTGGACGAAGTCCGTTTCACCAGGTTACAAACCGACCGCAAACTGAAATTCACTTTGCCCGGTCCCATGACCATCTGTGACACGATCGCCGATGTCCATTATGGCAGCCGTCCCGATATGGCCATGGCCTTTGCGGCGCTCCTGAACGCCGAGGCGCTCGAACTGGCCGCCGCCGGCGTCGATGTCATCCAGTTCGACGAACCGGCTTTCAACGTATTCATGGAAGATGTCAAGGAGTGGGGCATCGCGGCGCTGCATCGCGCCGTCAAGGACTTGAAATGCACCACGGCCGTTCACATCTGCTATGGCTACGGTATCGAGGAAAATCTGCGCTGGAAAAAGACGCTGGGGAACGAATGGCGCCAGTACGAAGAGATCTTTCCAGCCCTGAACGCCAGCCGCATCGACCAGGTGTCATTGGAGTGCGCCGATTCACGGGTGCCGCTGTCGCTCATGGGCCTCTTGAAGGACAAGGAGATTATGGTGGGGGCCGTGGCGGTTACCCCTCATAAAGTCGAAACACCCGAGGAAGTCGCCGCCACCATTCGCTCGGCCATACAGTTCGTGGACGTGCAATGGCTCTTGCCGTGCACCAACTGCGGCATGGCGCCGATCCCCTATGCGGTTGCCCGCGCCAAATTGAAAAGCCTCGCTGCCGGGGCGGCCCTCGTGCGAGCCGAATTATAACGTTTCCGACAACCAGCGTTCACGGTAAGCGGAAGGTTCTCGGAAATGACCAACCCGTATTTTATAGCTTTCATCATAAATATGTTCCGGTTGGAAGGAAAAGCTGCCAGTCCAAAATCCCCCCTGACCCCCCTTTATTTAAAGGATGGAAAGCTTGCAAGCCATCATCCTTTCTTGTCACAAGAGTTGTGTTGAAACCATTCCAAGTCTTACCAGTCCCCCCTTTGACAAAAGGGGGACAGGGGGATTTTTGATGAGGAGATTTATAAAACCACGGCATAAAAATACGTAACCGTATTTGTGGATGCCTTTAGACTGAAGCGGTGAGAGGCGCCGAGAGACCGGCAGACGTTGCAACCGCGGGGGCATGCCCCAGAACAATTCCCTCTGTCTTCGGGCGATCGATCGTGAAGTCCCAAACCAGTGGGACGTGATCGGACAGCTTGATCTGGGGGGCCTGAAAACCGGTGGAGCTAATTTCCGGGCTGTGAAATATATAATCGAGTTCTCTGTGGGGGTTGCGGCTGGGATAAGAAAATTGACTCTGGACGTTGGCGCTGGTCAAGCCGCTGGCGGCGAGGAAAAGCTGCAATTCACGGTCGCCCCACAGGACATTGAAATCTCCGGCCACGATGACCGGCTTGTCGCAACCGGCAATGAGGGTGTGCAAATCGTTGAGTTGATACTGACGGTGGCGGAATTTGAGCGACAGGTGGACGAGAAAGACGATGACCTCCTGCAGTTCAACCTCGATGACAAGGCGCTTGACGCCCTCGTTAAAAAAATGAAACCGGCGGGCGACAATCGGAAGACCGGTCAGAATCGCATTGCCCTGTTTGTTCAACACCGGCACCTTCCGTGCCATCGATGCCTCGGCGTACTTGGACTTGCAGACCACCTGGTGGTTTAGCTCACGCGCAATCGTTTCGGCCTGATTGAACTTGTCGACCCGGTAAGAACCGAAGTCCACCTCTATCAACCCGACGATGTCCGGATTAACGGATTTGATGAAGTCGACGATTTTTCCGAAATGACCGTTGCTGGGTTTGAAATAACCGCTGTAAGGCACCGGAAAGTGAAAACGCCTTCCGATGCCGGCTCCGTAACGGATGTTGTACACTATCAATCGCATCAGGTTCTAACTTCCTTATAAGTTTTAGTGCCCATAGTGATCATTCCGATGAGGTTTTTCAAGGGCAACTTGGTTGACGCCGAGGATAAAATGCATAGAATTCGGCAAAATAACGGTCAAGAGATTGAAAATTTTATGGAAACAGCGCCGGGAAATTCCGAAAACTTTTTTCCATCCTGACAATCTTTGCAGGCCTCAAGCACCAGTATGCAACCCGGATTCTGAATGTCACGAATAAAAAGGGGTGTTACACCTGCAACGTGTGAGGCTATTTTCCGTCCATAAATGGCCCTTTTCAGCAATTTCCGCGTCAATCACGCTAAAGACGTGACAGGTCTACAAAATCGCTTGTGCGGCGTACACGAGCACGCCTCCGCGCAATGCCGCCGATTTCCTTGAACTTGCAGAAAACTGCACATTTCTGGATCGGAAACTAATCTGTGCCCTTAATGAAACCGAGGATGGGCACGAGGCTATTTTAGGGTGGACCCTAAAGCCCGGGAGAGTTGGTCGAACCTCTTTTTCTGCCTGTCGCGGAAGTTTGCCAACTCGTTCAGAAGTGGGTGCTCTGCGGGAAGCAACTCGGAAATTCTCTCGAGACGACGATCCATCTCGATGAAATAAAGCCGGCCGTTTTCGATGAACGCGGGCTTTGCCCCATCAGACTCCATTCTCAGACAGACCTCGTAGGTCCCGTAGTAGGCCTCGTTGAAAAGGACAAGCTCCCTGGCGCATTCTGTTCCATATAAACTGCTGAGGACCTTCCACAGGGCCAGCTCCGGGTTGTAGGCCGCGGTGTTCCACTGGTAATCGGCCACGGTCGCGAATTTTATCTTGTACACCTCGCTGTACGCATTTGCGTTGGTGTACATGTGTCGACCATCGTTGTAGTTCTGAAAACCCTCGGGTCTGTCGGTATCGAAAGGCTCAAAGAGGTTGCACATCCTCACTTTGCCCGGGTAGTAGGTCGTGTATCCGCCGTATCTTTTCGTTTCGAGGTTTCTGGCATACAGCGTATTGTCCCACATCATGGGCCATCTTCCAATCAGGGTACCGTAGCGGTGCAGGTCGGCCATATCGACCGACAGCGACCGCACCGTTGGCCCCGTCCAGACAATCGCAACATCGCGAGGAATTAGTGATGTCAGCTCATTGAAATACACTTCGGCTTTTCCCTCACCGCGATCGATAAATTCATTGGCATACCAGGGCGGACAAAACTCGATCCGCGTGCCCGGGTAGGACCTATCGACCCATCGCTTCAAACTGTTGATGACATGCGCCTGCGCATTTTGAAGGTTGCCGAAACGGTTTTGGTCCTCCGTCGTGTAAAGACCGTAATTTTTTCGATTCCCGCCGGTGTGCGGCACCGAATCATCCGCCTGGAGCATGATTGTTTCGGCACCGGCATCCAGACCGGTTTTAAAAAAGTCCTTGAGCAGGTTGACGCTTTCCGGACGGCTGTGCGACCAAAAGTTTCGCGCCTGGTCATCGAGGTCGTCGACCGACGGCTCGAATCCGAGATGAGAATATGGATTCACCATTAGCGCCAGGCTCACCACTCCGCTTTCCCGGCACTTTCTGCCGGCCTCTTCGACACCCTTTTTAAAGAGATCGTCGATAAGATGCCAGTCTACATTCGTCCGGTTGTGACCGCAGTAAACCTTGTTGAGTTTGTAAAGGCTCATCCGGTCGATCCCATCGAGATCATGGCGCAGTTCGGCGGCGTTCTGCCAGTTTTTAAGACAATACGAGCGTCCTAAAAAGTCGGGAAAATCGACAACAGCGGCGTTGTGATAAATACAATTTTCTTCTTCGAGGAGTTGAACTGACGTGGCGGCGGCATTAAAAGTCCCTGCGGGCGT
This sequence comes from Desulfobacterales bacterium, assembly GCA_039768375.1. Classification (GTDB taxonomy): domain Bacteria; phylum Desulfobacterota; class Desulfobacteria; order Desulfobacterales; family SG8-13; genus JARFQH01. The sequence continues at coordinate 5,094 of JBDNAO010000306.1, forward strand.
CTCACCGAGCAAGAAAACGACCAGCGCATCGCCGACCGGCTTTGACATTATGACGTATCCCTGCGATTTTTCTCCGATGACGTGCAACGGAAGATCGGGCCACGCCTGGCGATAGAGTTTATTTCGGCCGATACTGAAAACCAGCCGGCCGTCACGAATATCATCTGAACTAAAATCGTTGACAACCCGGATATGTCTATCCGCAGGCGTCTCAGCCGGCATAACCTTGTGCATGACCGCGTTCATTTTATGTTGCAGTATTTTTGCCGCCGTACGCTCGGCCGGTGCCGGATTCTCGGGAAGAACGATAATTGGCGGGCTCGATCCGGGGTTCTGCGGGTCGAAATAGATAATGTCGTTTAGCGGTTCGAGGCTCCTGGGTGTCGGAACGATTTTATCGGCCGCTGTGAGCCGCCGTCCGAAATAGGGCCGCATGCGTTCCAGGGTCGAAAAATTCCATTTCGAATACCGATAGACGATATTGTCAATCCACATGGTTCCCCTGCCCTTCAATCCGAAAAATAAACGGACGAAGCGGGTCCCTTCGGGAAGGTCTCCTTCGGAAAAAGGATAGTTGTAAGTTCGGCCCCGTACCGTTGCCCAGGGGAAGTCGTCGATCCTCCAGAAATTCGCAAACGCATAATTTTTATCCGAATTGTCGATGAGGCTTCCTGAAACCGGGTTGAGGTAGGCCGGTTCGATCTTTTTTTTCTGCGCATCGAAGAAAAACGTCTTCACAACGAGGGCATCATAAAGCCGAAAGCCCAGCCTGGACTTATGGCCCGTAATGTTCTTCAATTTGACATCATAAAAAAAGTCATAGTTTCCCGGGATCACGGGAATGAAGTCGCTGATGATCCCTTCCGCCTTATCCAGTTCACCGGCACTTTTTCTGACAATTTTGACGGCACACCGGCCGACGGCAACCTCTTCGGGCGCATAGCGTCCCGATGCGGCATCGACCCATTCAACGCCGCGGCCGACCGTGATCCAATGCTGAGTAATATCGGCAGCTCTTGCTGCCGACCCACTCTTCTCAAAAGAGGGATTGGCGACAAGGTTGCCTTTTTCGAACTGAGCCAGCCGAACCTCGTAAGGAATGCTCAAGGGTTCCAAGCTGGACCACGGTGCGCCACCGCTCGCCTTCTGCGGGTGTTTGACAGTCGAACAGGCGCCCAGAAAAACAGATGCGCTCAACAAAAAAGCCGTCACGCGTTTCAACCGGCAGGCCCAATCCATATATTTCACGAGATCACGCAGGGTTTCTGTGTCAATGATTAATCACTGGCCGTCAGAATTCGTCTAGCGGTCCAGAAGTGCCGTTTCCAGTAGATCGGATCGAAAGGTGAGATGATCACGCCTTGACTCTTGGATGCGTGGACAAATTGACCCTCGCTCGAGCGACAATATTTTAACACAAGGATGCCCGTAGCGTAAAGCGGTACACCTGGCTCTTCTGCGGGTGGAAACGCGCTTGCCGAACAAGCGATTGCGCCGATCGACATCCTGTTTGCTAAAAAGGCCTTTTGCGAATGGGCGAGAAACGGATTAACCTCTTCGAATCGCGTAAAAGGGGGGGGACGCGGCGTGGGTCGACAACAACGTGCATTGCGGTCATCGCGTCTTCCTGTTTTCGGTTGACCCGTTTGAGGTTTCCTTTGGATCGATTTACTCTGGCAGGCCGAAGCGGCAAGCCCTTCCGGAGGATGAGTATTTTCCTGAACCCTTTAATCCCGCTGGCAGCTGTTCAATCGGGCGATACTCGGGTCTTGGTGCCACTTCTACCGTTCGTTTTTCTCCAGTCGCTTCTTCTGCTGCATCGCCCGGTCCTCTTCGGCCAGTTCGGTCAACAGCGCCGCCAGGGTCCAGTTTTCTGAAACCGGCGTCACCGTGGCCCAAAGCTGGCGGGGAAGCCCGGCCTGGCGAAAGGCGGTCATGAGGGTGTGAACTTCGCTTTGCAGGAATCCGGACATGATAATCGCCCGGTGCATGGTCGCGGAATGCCCCATCCCCGAGCGATCCTCTGCAGAGAACACCTCTTTGAGCGTTTTTGCCGAATCCTCCTCCATGGCAAAGATAAGCGGCCGGTCGTTGAAGCCGATTTGTCCCAAGGCATCGGCGAGCGGCGCGTGTTCTGCGGGGGGAAAACCGCAAACCACAAGTCCTTTCGGTCCATACATCCGCGTTTTTGATGACGCTATTTTGTTAAAAGTACCTTCGTTCATGTTAAATCCTCACCTTAAGGGTCGCGGCACTAAATAACCGCGCAAGATCGCTTTTAATGAAACCGTGGATGGGCACTGACACAATTACGAAAAGAGCTGTTTTCTCGTTGGGCATGTCGATACCATTTATGCTTTCATATTGATCCCGCGATAGAGTATGTGTATGATGAATCCGAAATTGACAGCCTTCAGAAAACCATCTTGCCAAGGCACGGGAGGGGACAATGATCACCGTCAGAGATATCATGACCAAAGACCTGATTACCGTCACGTCGGACATGAGTATTTCCAAAGCGGCCAAGATTCTCCTCGAAAACCGGATCAACGGAGCACCGGTGGTGGACGACAACGGCAGCCTGGTAGGCATCCTCTGCCAGAGCGACTTGATCGCCCAGCAGAAAAAGCTGCCGATACCGACCCTTTTCACCTTGCTGGACGGCATCATTCAGCTCACCTCCAATAAACAGATCGAAAAACAGATCCGCAAAATCGCCGCCTTGACGGTTTTGGAGGCCATGACGCCCAAGGTTGTCAGCGTTCATCCGGACACCGAAATCGAAACCGTTGCAGCCTTGATGGTCGACAGTAATTTTCACACCCTTCCGGTGGTAGAGGGATCCCGCCTGGTGGGCGTCATCGGCAAAGAGGATGTTCTGCGCACCCTTCTGCCCCCCATTGAAGGCAACTGACATCCTCATTTTCGTGTTAAAGAGCGGTTAGGCACCGTGCCGCCGTCGTCACTTCACAATCCTCAACCGATACGTCTTCTGCAGCTTTTTCCAGAGCCTTCTGACAATCAGCGGCCCGGCCTCGTCCTGATGCAACTGCGGATCTCCCGAAACCG
>JBDNAO010000307.1:0-4367 GCA_039768375.1 Desulfobacterales bacterium
GACTTCCGCCGGAGATCCCCAAGGCAGAATTGCCTGGTTGCGGTCTACCATCGCTTGGCACAACCAGGATTTGGACGAACTGATCAACCGCTGTGGGAGTTCAGCGCCCCGATTGCGGGCCAGTTCGCCGACAATCTGCTTGACATCGCCGTGCCACGGCAATTCGAGAGCATCCGAAGCGATGTCCTTTTCTCCCGGCATATAGATGAAAGACGGCAACATCTCGTGTCCGGCAACCGCACCGGGGCCGATCAACTGAGAAATTTCAAGAATGTGAATGTCGGGGGCCTCCCGGGCCTCTGCTTCAGCCTCAGTGTAAGCCAGAATGCTGTTGGTTGTTCCCAGGTCGATGCCGACGATGAACTTCGCGTCACTCATTTTCAATTCTCACCTTTGATGATGTCATGTGTGTCAAAACATAGAGGGTTTCGTAAACGGTTCAAGATCGAGGTGTCCACATGTTGCCGCAGGCGGCTCGCTGTTCTTGCGCCGCAGATGCGACGAAATGAAGCGCAACGCCGACGCTGGGCTATTTACGAAATCGTCAAATTTCCACTTCCGCCGGTGCAATGATCTCTGCATTTTGCCGACCTGAAAGCTTTGGCAGCTTTACCTTGCCGACCTGCCATCCCTTATGACGGATAATGCCGCTAAACGGAGGTTCGCCGACGACCTTTCCGGTCAGCTTGATGGCGCCCGGGTCGAAATCAGCATCGACAGTTATACGCTCTCCTTCAGTCTGGGCCATTATCGGTCTGGGATCGAGATACTCCCGCACGATTTGAAGACAGCTGGCATGGATCGCACGCACGGCTGAACCGATTTGGGAATCCTCATACTGGTCGAGGTCTTCGGATAGAAAGTCCATCAACCGTCCTTCCCGCTGCATCATCGAAAAGAGGTGCAGAAACAGACGGCGTTCGGCGATATCCCCCTTTTCTATTTCCGGCCCTTTGGCGGCGATGTCGGCCTTTTTTTCACTGGTCGGTTTGAGCCGGCGAACGCGCGATCGGACAATGAGCCAGGTCAAAAGCCCGACGATGAGCGCAAAAAACAGCAGAGCAGGAAACACCGTGTACCAAAATCGAGGGGTATAAAACAGAACGAGATTCCAGGCTTGGGCGCCGGACGCTTCATTTGCGGAGGCGTGCAGGATCGGACGCATCTCTGCGATTAATTTCGCCGTGCCGAAGTAGAGCAATACGCTGAATACGCCTGCAATTAATAGACTGAAGAAAAAAATGGGAAACGCGACTCTGTTCGACACCCGATTTACGCTGTACATTGGCTGTATTCCCCCTGGTTGACCGAACCATTCTATCGGTTGGCGCAGGTGATGCGCCGCCTTTAATTAATCCCTTAAACCGTCAGCTATGATGATGGTCCAAGCTATGCTATGCGGGTAGGTAAGTGAGTATAAACCGCCCGCTTCGCCCGAGACGCAAAGATCGCAGAGAAAATATTATTTTTCCTTTGCCGTTGACCCCAGTAGCATCCAACAGAGCTGCGGGGCAGGAAGGAGGGCAAAGGAAAAGCTTTCAGCTTCGATAGACAAACAAACCACTTATGAGGGTATCTTATTGACTCAAGTTACCTTGAAATCTTTGGCCCTTGGCGACCCTTTCGGATATGATCTAAAATTTGAAAAACTAATAACGTTGAACCGTTGACGCAAGATCTCAGGCAAAATTTTTAGAATCGTAACCCTCCATATCGCGGCTTGTTCTGAAATAGGACCTATGGTTTACACTCGTGGCCGACTTTTGGCAACTCAAGTGCTGCATTCAACGCCTCGGTGAAACGCCGGAATTTTCACCTGACCGTTAGAACTGCACAGGCGTGCAGCTTGTTAAACGGCCCAATAGACACCGTCAGAGACGTGCCTTATGTTTTCGGATGACGGATAAATGACCGACGTGATCTTGCAAAATTATTTCTGACTGCTACCCTTAGGGCGCGCTCAAAAATAATTTACCATTTTGGACGCCGATGAATCCCGTCCGGCTGCCGGTGTAAAATCTCGGAATATCCTGATATTACTGCGATTACTCGCCTTGTCGGCCGGGCGCCTCAACGCCCAAAATCACCAACTTATTTTTTTGCAAGCCCTGAACCGAGCAGAATTCATCGTGGCCGGCATAACGTTTACAAACGGCAACATTGTCACCCTTGACCAATCGTTTCCTGAAGCGGATACGGTGGTCATCCGACAAGACCGTATCGCTTATGTGGGGGGCGCGCAAGGTGCGGCACCACACCAAAAACCCGGTACAGAAATAATCGACCTGGACGGCAAAACGCTGATACCGGGATTCAACGACAATCACCTGCACGCCATTTACATGGGTGATTATTTTTCGCGACCCAACCTTTCAGGACTCGATCAAGTACAGATCATCAATAAACTGCTGGCAGTAGATAAAACGCTTGATAAGGGCCAAACGCTGTATGCCTTTGGTTGGGATTACCCGTCTTGTCCCGATCCCCATCGTAAAATACTGGACCGTGAATTCCCGGACCGACCGGTTGCCCTTTTTCAATATTCGGGTCATGCCGTCTGGGTTAATACGGTTATTTTGAAAAAACTGAAAGTGACCGCTGATACGCCGGATCCACCAGGCGGCAAAATCGAAAAAGACAGCGCCGGAGAACCGACCGGGATACTGAAGGACAAAGCCGCATATCCGGTTCATTACAAGCGTTTCATTCAGATGAACCTGCGACCCAAACTGCGCACCAGGCTGATTGATACCGCCCTGGCCCTTTTTCGAGAAAACGGAATGACATCGGTTCAGGATAACACCTGGTCACCTCCTACCGTCAGTCATTTCCAGCGGTTGAAAAGAAGAGGGGTCTTGACGGCGAGAATTTCCTGTTGGTCCCGCGGCGAGCACGCATGGTCCAGAATATGGCTGGAACACAAGCGCTATGACCCTTACTGGGTCAGAAAAGGGCCCCGCAAATTTTTTATCGACGGAACGTTCTCCACGCGCACGGCCATGCTCGAGTCACCCTACCGGGGCGAACCGGAAAACTTCGGTTTGCCGGCCATACCACCTAAAAGGCTCTATCATGAGATTCGAAAAGGCATTCAGCAGCGGCGTCAGCTCGCCCTTCACGCGATCGGAGACAGGGCCATTCGGCAATTTATAGCTACACTCGAAGATTTTAGAGAGGCTAAAACCCGCGTCCGGGCGCTGCGTTTTCGATTGGAGCACGCGCAATTAGTTGCGCCCCGGGACTTGGAGCGACTGGCAGATTGGGGCATTTTGCTGGCCGTCCAACCGTCGGCGTTGATCAATCTGAAAAAAGACCAGGGATTGCTTGGCGAAGAAAGAGCCGGGAGAGCCTACGCCTTTAAATCTATCCTTGAAGCGGGTATTCCGCTTTCCTTCGGTTCGGATGTCCCGGGAGAATCGCAGTTCAAGCCGTTGGAGCTGATACACTTGGCCGTAAACCGCCAAACCGGCGAAAAAATTACCCCCTATGAAGCCCTTGAGGCGTACACCAAAGGCTCTGCCTACGCGGAGTTCATGGAATCCGAGAAGGGAACGCTGACCCCGGGGAAATTGGCCGATTGTGTGGTTTTATCCGAAGACCCGACCCGTTGCCCGCCGGACCGTATCCGAGATATCCGAGTGGAGATGACCATCACGGGCGGAAAAGTAGTTTATAGAAACGGCGGGCCATAAAGGTCTGCACAGTTGGGGCTGAAGCACATCGACCCAATGTCTGCATCCGGCCGACAATAGTTGTCAGCAGTACCTTTAGTTAGTGCCCATCCACGGTTTCATTAAGGGCACTGACTAGTTTCCGATCCAGAAATCGCCATTTTCTGCAAGTTCAAGGAAATCAAGGAATTGCGCGGAGGCGTACTTGTGTACGCCGCACAAGTGATTCCGCCGATTGACGCCGAAATTGCTGAAAAGGGCCATTTATGGACGAAAACTAGTTATTTTCATGATAGGTTTTTACGCAATGGGATGAAACCAAAAAGGGGAAAGAGGGGGCTCTCATGGAAGAAGAAAAGACTGAAATTGAACAGTTGCGGGAAGAAATAGAATCGTTAAAACAAAAACTATTCATTCATACTGCGGTTATCGTGGCCCTTTGCGCATTCCACGACACAACAGTTGAGGAGCTCATGAGCAGTTTGGCCCAAGACAGGTATCATCCAAGCACATATAAAATGTATAAAGACTTGGCTGAGCACCACGGCATAGACTTCGATGAATTTTTCGATGCGATAGAAGAATTAAACCCCTGGTGGCCCTTTAAAGACACCCAACAGAAGAAAACAGAAGAGGGTGAGTAAGGGCGACTGCATCAATGCGGCGTCTCCGTTGAATGTCCCTCCGCAGCTTGGA
>JBDNAO010000308.1:0-5825 GCA_039768375.1 Desulfobacterales bacterium
TCGAAGGTGGGCTTGCCCCAGCGTCCCAGCTCGCCCGAGGTGATCAGGACTTTGCCGGTCTTTTTGATGGTCGACAGGGCCGGGTCCCAGACAAAGGCGGCATCAATATCACCGCGCTGCCAGGCGGCGGCAACCGCATTGGGCGGCAAGTTCAAGAGGGTCACTTTCTTCGGGTCGATGCCAAATTGCTCCAATGCAAAGAGGATGTGGAAATGGGTCGTCGACACGAAGGGGGTCGCCAGTTTTTTCCCGATGAGATCCTGCGGTGCGACGATACCCGACCCGTCGCGCACCACCAAGGCCTCGGCCGCTGCAATGCCCTCCGCGATCCAGAACAGTTCTACGTTGAGACCATTCGACATGGCCGTCGCCACACCCGTCGACCCCAACAGGCCGATCTGGACGTCGCCGGATGCGATGGCCGGTAACAATTTGCCCGGAGAGTCGAATTTGCGCCAGTTGATTTTATACCCGGTGGCCTTCTCGAAGTCGCCCCCCGCGATCGCGACTTTCCAGGGGTTGAATATGAGCTGGTATCCGACGGTCACCTCTCCCGATTCGGCCCAAACCGCCGGCACGGCAAGAGCCGTGACCATAACGACACAAAGATATAAGCCAATGACTTTTTTCACGGTCCCCCCCTTCTCGGCCAGTTGTTTCGGTTCAAAACACGGATGCAGCTTTTCTTCCCCTGACTGGTTCATACCACAGGCACGGGTTAAGTCAAGAAACGGGTGGGTGCCCCGCAGATTCATTCCGCCGACCGTTGATTATGAGCATCTCAAACCATCTGCGAGATCAAGTTGACTTGATGCTTTTAAGCGTTAAATTAGATAATATTGTTTTTATGATCATATTATTTTGACCCAATTAGAAAGAAAGAGAGGCTGTCATGAACGAGCGTACCGGATTGATCACAATGCGAGGCAACCCCTTGACCCTGATCGGTCAAGAAATTAAACCCGGGAATCCGGCGCCGGATTTCGAGTCGCTGAACAATGAATTGAAGCCCGTGCGCTTTTCCTCTTTTCGCGGCAAAGTGGTCGTCATTTCTGCCGTACCATCCCTCGACACCCCGGTCTGCGACATGGAAACCCGGCGCTTCAACAGCGAAGCCGCAAAGTTGAGTGAAGATATCGTCATTCTGACCATCAGCATGGACCTGCCGTTCGCCCAGAAGCGCTGGTGCGGTGCGGCGGGTGTCGACAAAGTCGTTACGCTTTCCGATCACCGTGAAGCCGAATTTGGGAATTCCTATGGCGTGCTGATCAAGGAACTGCGCCTACTGGCCCGGGCCGTTTTCGTGGTCGACGCGGAGGGTGTCGTTCGGTATGTCCAACTTGTGAAGGAGGTGGCCGACGAACCTGACTATGATGTGATCATTTCCGCGGCGAAAGAACTGGTTTGATGAGGAATTGCCGTTGAATTGATCGAACTCGCCCAATTCAACGGCGCAGTTTCTTTATTCAGGGAACCTCAGTGTGACCTGCTCTCCCCCGTCTTTCTTCTTTAATTTGACTTTGAGATCGATGCTGCTTTCACGAATCCCAAGGGCCAGATCGGTCTTTCCTTTTTCACCTTCGATGTGCGTCATTCCCCTGACCGCTTCGAAAATCTTCTGCCCTACATCACCGCCCGGAGATGGGAGTTCGGTTGTTCTGTACTCGGCATAAACCGTTACCTTGCCTTCCCCACTGCGGCGGATGGATATTTTTTCTGCATTGTTGTTCACACCGTGCAGAGCAACCAGTGCCAACCACTTCACCGCCGCCTCTTTCTTGTCGGCGTCGTTTTTGAGGATCGACATCTCTCTCAGCGGATCGGTCGTCGCATAACAGTCGCACATTTCCTGAACCTTCTTGTGGACATTCTCGGTATCTTTCATCGGCCTTCTCCTTTCATAAAATTGCGGTTTAGTAGGGCCAGTTAAATTGATTTGGGATAGATTAAACACTAATTCTTAAAATTCAAGGCAGCAAAATTTGACCTTACACCCGGTTTGGGCGGCGACGGCCAGTGGCACTTCTCGCCGCAATAATTCTTAAAATAACCACGGTTCATCTGTAATCCAATCACCGCACCCCCTGGAAGCGTTTAGTCTCGACGGGACCGGAAGAATATTAAGACTTGAGCTTTTTTTTTGATGATGGCATTTAAGGATGGGCGTTAGAGTCTTAGGTGGTATTTTTTCAGCAAGACGCGATGTTAAGTGATAACCGTTGTTTCATCGGGAGCCGGGTTTGAGGTGTCAGACGTCGGCAAACTCAAATTTTGAAACCCGAAACCTGAACGCTAATGTGATTGCGGCCAAAGGCCTCAGCATGCCCTCGAAATTCTTGAATCGGGAGGAACCGTATGAAAATGAGAGTCACTGTTTTTTTCTGCACCCTGGCGGCCCTGTTCTTCATGCTGCCGGTTTGTTTCGCCGCCCTGGATTTAACCGTCATTCAGACGTTCAATCTGAAGGACCCGCCTCTCGATGTCGCCTTTTCGACATCGCGGAACAAGGTTTTTATCCTCACGGAAGAGGGACAAATCCAAGTCTACGAACCGAACGGCACTCTGGACGAAACGATGGATGTCGGCAAGGGGTTCGACCGTTTCTGGCACATCCAGGGGTCCGACGTTCTTGTGCTCAGCAGCCGCGAGAAAAAGACCGTCCAGATCATCGAGCTGAACTTCGTCGAACAGATCGACACCTCCGGATCGCCGTTTCGGGGACCGGAAAACGCGCCGGTGGTGGTGGCCGTTTTCAGCGACTTCGAGTGAGTGTATTGCAAGAGGCTCACGTCTCTGCTCGACCAGGTGGTCGAGAAATATCCCCAAGGGGTCAAAGAGGTCTTCATGAATTTCCCGGTCAAATCACACAAGTATGCCGAAACGGCGGCGCGCGCAGCCCTGGCGGCCGACAAGCAGGGCAAATTCTGGGAATTTCACGACAAGCTCTTTCAAAACTATAACCAATTGAACGACGAGAAAGTGCGCGCGATCGCGAAAGAGCTCAACTTAAACATGGAGCAGTTCGAAAAAGACTGGCAGGCCGGGGAGACCCTTACCAAGGTCCGGTCGGATATCGACCAAGGCAGCCGGATCGGCGTGCGCGGCGTCCCAGCGGTTTACATCAACGGCCGGCAATTGAAAGAGCGCAGCCTGGAAGGCTTCTCTAAAATCATCGACAAAGAAATGAAAAAGAATTCTGCGACGAACCCGTAACGCCCGGCGGTGTATCACGAAATGGTTAATATCTCAGTATAAGGGTCGAGGTTCTCACACCGCATGGTCATGTGGGATAACGAAGTGCGGCGGAATCGGCATAGCAGAGCCCAACATCGGTTTATAAAGTGGAATTATTTCTTGCTGGAGCCCATATACGCCTCTCTCTGCTGGCATTGACGAAAAACGACTCGACTTCGCAGGTCTTTAGGGCACCGTAGTATAAAGTTCATCAATGTTGATATCGTCTTGGTTCGCCTGGTAAGCAATGAGTTGACTGTCCGGCGCCCACAAAAATGCGCTGACGTTTTGCCCGGCGCTGAGTTCTGCGGAAACCTGCCGGTTGGAGGTTCCGACGTCATTGTCTGTGTAAAGTTCAAACACCCCCACCGCGTCTTGATCCGCTATGTAGGCGATGCGAGAACTGTCGGGCGCCCAAGCGAAATCTCTTACCTCGCTGCTGTCGTTTGTCAATCTCGAGACCAAGACCGATGGTCGGCTGCCGTTCGCCAAGACAGTGAACAGATCGAACCGGTTGTCAACGAACTGATCGGCGCGATAAGCGACGCGGACGCTGTCCGGTGACCATTCAAACCCCACGACCTCACCGAAACTCTGAAGTGTGCTGGAGAGCGGTACGGGTGTCGGGAATGGTGCCAACGGATTGGCATCGGCAACCAGAAGTTCGCTCAGACCGGAGCCCCTGACCACCACGTTGAAAGCAATCAGCAGACTTTTGGGTGACCATTTAAAACTCCTGACCGTCGAGATAATCGATCCGGTACCTGTCGTGTTGGACAATTTATTATTATCCTGTCTAAAAGGGCGGGTGGAATATAGATCGATCCTGTCGGGGGAGCCTTGGATCGTATTCTGGGTGTAAGCGAGCAGCAGCAAAGACGGTGCCCAATCAAAAGATCTAACTTCCCCGTCTGGATTTGGGAATATCGAGACTCTCACCGGAGTTCCGCCGGATGGCAGCACGGTAAAGAGTTCAACGTTGCCGATCGTGTTGGGAACCGGATTGAAGGCCCGAAAAGCGATCGTCGAGCTGTCGAAGGACCAGGCAAAATCTCGAACCTCAAGTATGTTGGTCGACTGACGGGAGACGTTGATGGCCCTGCCGCCGTTGATCGAGACCGGCACGACGTAAAGTTCGAATTTTCCGAATACCTGCTGATCCGCCTTGTAGGCCACCTGACGGCCATCCGGTGATACAGCGAAGTCTACAACGTTACCACTGTCCGGGATGATGTCTCCCGACAGTTTGACGACGGTCGCCCCGTTGTCGAAGGACGCATACAGTTCAACATTTGTGGCGCTGTCTTTTGTTGCCATGAACACCAATGGACTGGTACCGGATGCCGAGAAAGCCCAGTCGTAAAATGCCGTCACACTGCCGCCGGAAGCGAGCAAACCGGAGACGTTCGAGTTGTCCTGACCTTCGGGCGTGGACGTATAGAGTTCGTTGACGTTGATGGTCTGCTGATCGGCCAGGTAGGCAATCAGATCGGTAACAGTCAAGTCCGGAGACCACAGAAAAGAGTCCACGGTACCGCCGCCGGACACCTTCACGTTATCATCAGCCCCATCAGGTGTGGATGAATACAACTCTTCAGAGTTGGAGCCCTGGGCGGCAATGTAGGCGATACGGGAACTGTCCGGTGCCCAGGCAAATGCGTCAAACGAGCGGAGTCCTGCGACGGTTGGATTTCCGGAGACCTTTACCGGTCCAGTTTCAACCGGCGGTAAAGGAAACTTATTATCCCCGTCCCCACCCCCGCAGGCAATAATCGTAAGCAGGAGAGCAGAAAATAACCCCAAACAGAGTTTCAACCGAATTGTTTTACTGCCGACAGGTTTCATAGTGGCCATCCTCGACTTGGTGGTGTTCTTCTGAAGCCGTTTTCCGTTATCGGTTCACTGGCCGGGTAAGTGGGAAAACAGCCAATTTCAGGCACAGCATTTTATTCGAATTTACCGTCTATTTTAAGCATAAAAAATAATAATTGCAACTATTTATATAGTATTGCAAGCAGCATTTTATGTACATACAATTATCGAAAGCAAAAAAAGAGAATATTGAAGGGGACGGATTTTCTGTTTGACACACCGCTGCGACTTCCTTAGTTTAGGTTCATAACCGATTTCAACTAAACAGAGGTGAGCATGAACAGGGTACATACTGTGCTGGCTCTCTGCATTGTTTTACTCTTGCCTGTGGCCGGTTTTGCCGAAACGCCGCATCAGCTGGCCGGGTTCGTGCTCGGCGATCAGTTCTCAAAATACCAATACCTCGTCGACATGCAAACGAAGATGCCGCTGCGTCGCAGCAAATCGATCGATGAGTTTGAGGTGCGGGATCTGAAGGGGTTCAAGTACGGGCTGATCTGGGTCGGAAACTGCGTCGTCCCAAACCGCATTGTCAGTATTCGGATGAAATACGCCGATTCGTCTAAGAAATTTTACGACGAATTGCTCAATCATTTCAAAAAGCGTTTCGGCGAACCCTCTGAATGGCGGGGCGATCCTTTTCATATAGTTATTTCCTGGAAATGGTCATTTGTCGATGACCAGAAAAACAGGATCAGTATGATACTGGAGCACAACAA